>NZ_JBHTST010000049.1:0-50209 GCF_042794995.1 Streptomyces sp. NPDC056503 | reverse complement strand
GCCGGATGGCGGGCCGCCCCTCTTTTCCGCGGACGAGGTCCGTCGTCCGGCCGATCAGTGCTTGAAGACGTCCTTCGCCTTCTCCTTGGCCTCGCGGGCGTCGCCCTTGGCCTGCTCGGCCCGGCCCTCCGCCTCCAGACGCTCGTCGTCGGTCATCCGGCCGACGACCTCCTTCGCCTTGCCCTTGGCGCGCTCGCCCTTGGCCTTCATCTTCTGCTCACCGGACACCAGGAACCACTCCTTCTCCGTGCGACACATCCGACACGTCTGACACGGGACGTCTGACCGGTACGGACGAGAACAAACCATCCGAACGCGCCGACCGTCCGTTCAGCAGACGCGGTGGTACGGCGGGGAGATCACCGTGCGGCCCTCGGGGACGCCCCGGACCGCGGCTGTCTCCCGGCCGGCCTTGGAGCCGGGCCGCGGCGGGGCCGGACGGACGGGCGGCGCGACGGACCAGGTTTGACCCGGGCGTGTCCGGCGAGACGACCCCCATGAGCCTTTCGCGGAACGACGAACCGAACCAGTTCCCCTGGACCGGCCCCTACGCCGTGCCGGACTACCCCGACCTGCCGCGGACGGACGACCCCGACGTGGAGCGGGTACCCGACTCCGGCGCGGAGGGGGCGTACGACCCGGCGGACACACGGGAGCCGCCCGTGCTCCCGGCGCCGTTCGCCGAGAAGGCCCGCGCGGCCGCGCACGGGGCGCGGGGCACCGGGAGCGACCTGTGGACCGCCGTGCGCGCGCACAAGGCGGTGACGGGGGGTGCCGCCGTGGGCGCGGCGGCCGCTCTCGCCCTCGCGCACGTGTGGGGACGGCGGGCCGGGCGCCGGGCGGCACGGCGCGGCCTCGGTCCGGTCGCCCTGCTCTTCGAGCGCCGCCTCTGAACGAGGGCTTCCCGCCCCTGCCGGAGGCGCGTCCCGGTACGCAGGCCGACCGCCTCCCGCCGTGCCTCCGCCGTTCCTCCGTCTTCCTTCCGCAACCGTCCTTCCGGAGGTCGATCTCCATGATCCCCCTGCTTCTCGTGCTGCTCCTCGTCCTGCTGCTCTTCGGCGCCGGCTTCGCGCTCAAGGCGCTCTGGTGGGTCGCCGTCATCGTGCTCGTCCTGTGGCTGGTGGGCTTCGTGGCCCGGCCGAAGGGCGGCACGGGCCGCTGGTACCGCTGGTAGGCGGCCCCGCTGCGTGGACCCGCCCGCGGCGTGACCGAGCCCGGCACCTCCGTCAGGAGCGTGCCGGGCTCGGTCGTGCGCTCGGGCTCAGGCGGTCAGCACCGAGTCGTCCTCGGGGCGCGCGCCCGGAAGCCGGTGGCGGGCCGCGATCAGCGCCGTGTCCACGTCGCGCGTGCCGGTGGAGACGCACAGCGTGTACGCGAGGTCGTCCATGCGCCGGCGTACCTCGTCGCCGCCGTCCTCCGCCCCGAGCACCTTGAGCGTCTCGTACTGCTCGATGAGATTGCGCAGCACCACGGGATGGGCCATCAACACGTTCTGCTCCCTTGTCCGCAGGGCGGCTACCGCCCGGTTCGACGCGCGTGTACCCCGGCTCCGGCGTCGCATGCGCCTGCCCCGGGACCCGGGCCGACGGCGGGTTCCGGCCGTATGACCCGGCACCGCCCTCCTCTTGTCGATCACGGAGGGGTAGTGTCGTCATGATTGCCGTACGGCAACGATCGCGGCAGCCGGAACCGTCCCGGAGGAGCGGACGTCCGGCCCGTGACCGGGGCCGACGGTCCGTGAACGAAGCGTGGTGGAACGAGGATGGGGCATGTCTGAGACGACGACCAAGGGCTCCTCGAGCCGGGGGCGGCCCGGACCGGCCGCGATGGGCGAGGCCGAGCTCCGGCAGCTCCTGGCCGGACTCACGGCGGTGCGGGACGGTGACTTCGGCACCCGTCTGCCCGACGAGGCGGACGGTCTGATGGGCGAGATCTCCCGGGTGTTCAACGGGATGGTCGACCAGCTCTCCCTGTTCACGTCCGAGGTGACGCGGGTGTCCCGGGAGGTCGGCACGGAGGGGACGCTGGGCGGACAGGCCGAGGTGCCCGGCGTCTCCGGGAGCTGGGCCGACCTCACCGACTCGGTGAACGCGATGGCCGGCAACCTCACCACCCAGGTCCGCGACATCGCCCAGGTGGCCACCGCGGTCGCCAGGGGAGACCTCTCCCAGAAGATCGACGTGGACGCCCGCGGCGAGATCCTGGAGCTCAAGAACACCATCAACACCATGGTCGACCAGCTCTCCTCCTTCGCCGACGAGGTCACGCGGATGGCCCGTGACGTGGGCACGGAGGGCATCCTCGGCGGCCAGGCGGACGTGAAGGGCGCCTCCGGCACCTGGCGCGACCTGACCGACTCCGTCAACTCCATGGCGGGCAACCTCACCGCCCAGGTGAGGGCGATCGCCCATGTGGCCACGGCGGTGGCGGGCGGCGACCTGTCGAAGAAGGTCGACGTGGACGCCCGCGGCGAGATCCTGGAGCTGAAGACGACCATCAACACGATGGTCGACCAGCTCTCGGCCTTCGCCGACGAGGTGACCCGGGTCGCCCGCGAGGTGGGGACCGAGGGCAACCTCGGCGGCCAGGCCACCGTCCGGGGAGCCTCGGGCACCTGGAAGGACCTGACCGACAACGTCAACGTGATGGCGTCCAACCTCACCGGGCAGGTGCGTTCGATCGCCCAGGTCGCCACCGCCGTCGCCCGCGGCGACCTCTCCCGCCGCATCACCGTGGAGGCCAAGGGCGAGGTCGCCGCCCTCGCGGACACGATCAACACCATGGTGGACACCCTGTCGGCCTTCGCCGACGAGGTGACCCGGGTCGCCCGCGAGGTCGGTACCGAGGGCCGGCTCGGCGGCCAGGCCCGGGTGCCCAACGTGGCCGGCACCTGGAAGGACCTCACCGACAACGTCAACTCCATGGCGAACAACCTGACCGGACAGGTCCGGAACATCGCCCAGGTCACCACCGCCGTCGCCAACGGCGACCTCTCCAAGAAGATCGACGTCGACGCCCGCGGCGAGATCCTGGAGCTGAAGACGACCATCAACACGATGGTCGACCAGCTGTCCTCCTTCGCGGCCGAGGTGACCCGGGTCGCCCGCGAGGTCGGCAGCGAGGGCCGGCTCGGAGGACAGGCCGAGGTCGAGGGCGTCTCCGGGACCTGGAAGCGGCTGACCGAGAATGTCAACGAGCTGGCCGGCAACCTCACCCGCCAGGTTCGCGCCATCGCCGAGGTCGCGAGCGCCGTCGCCGAAGGCGACCTGACCCGCTCGATCACCGTCGAGGCGTCGGGCGAGGTGGCCGAGCTCAAGGACAACATCAACGCGATGGTCGGCTCCCTGCGCGAGACGACGCGGGCCAACCAGGAACAGGACTGGCTGAAGTCCAGCCTGGCCCGGATCTCCGCGCTGATGCAGGGCCACCGGGACCTGGCCGTCGTCGCCGAGCTCGTCATGGACGAGCTGACCCCGCTCGTCGCCGCCCAGTACGGCGCGTTCTACCTGGCCGAGGAGGGCGCGGACGGCGTCGAGCTCGGCCTCGTCGGCTCCTACGGACGACCCGCCGGCGACGGGGGACGCGACCGCTTCCGGCTGGGCGAGTCGCTCGTCGGACAGGCCGCCCGCAACCACCGCGCCATCACCGCCGAGAACGTCCCCGCCGACTACGTCACGATCTCCTCGGGCCTCGGCAGCACGGCCCGGGGCAGCCTGGTGGTGCTGCCGATCGTCGTCGAGGACCAGGTGCTCGGCGTCATCGAGCTCATGTCCTTCACCCCCTTCACCTCCGTGCACCGGGACTTCCTGGAACAGCTCATGGAGACGGTGGGCGTCAACGTCAGCACCATCGTCGCCAACGCCCGCACCGACGAACTGCTGGACGAGTCCCAGCGACTGGCCGGCGAGCTCCGCTCGCGCACCGAGGAACTCCAGGTGCGGCAGGAGGAGCTCCAGCTCTCCAACGCCGAGCTGGAGGAGAAGGCGGCCCTCCTCGCCACGCAGAACCGCGACATCGAGGCCAAGAACCTCCAGATCGAGCAGGCCCGGCAGGAACTGGAGGACCGCGCCCAGCAGCTCGCGCTGGCCTCGACGTACAAGTCCGAGTTCCTGGCCAACATGAGCCACGAACTGCGCACCCCGCTCAACAGCCTGCTGATCCTGGCCCAGTTGCTGGCCCAGAACCCGACCCGCAACCTCACGGCCAAGCAGGTCGAGTACGCCGGCATCATCCACTCGGCCGGATCCGACCTGCTGCAGCTGATCAACGACATCCTCGACCTGTCCAAGGTGGAGGCCGGGAAGATGGACCTCAACCCGGAGCGCGTGCCCCTGCGCAGGCTCCTCGACTACGTCGAGGCCACCTTCCGCCCCCTCACCTCGCAGAAGAGCCTCGCCTTCACGGTCTCCACGGCCGCCGGCGTCCCGGTCGACCTCGTCACGGACGACTCCCGGCTCCGCCAGGTGCTGCGGAACCTGCTGTCGAACGCGGTCAAGTTCACCGAACGCGGCGGCGTCGAGCTCCGCATCGAACCGGCGTCGGACGACGAGCTGCCCCCGTCGGTCCAGCGGGGCGGCCCCGTCGTCGCCTTCCGCGTCACGGACACCGGCATCGGCATCGCCACCGAGAACCTGGAGGCCATCTTCGGCGCCTTCCAGCAGGCCGACGGCACGACCAACCGGAAGTACGGCGGCACCGGCCTCGGCCTCTCCATCAGCCGCGAGATCGCGTACCTGCTCGGCGGTGCCCTCACGGTCCGGAGTGTGGCCGGCGAGGGCAGCACCTTCACCCTCTACCTGCCCGTCACCCGCACCGACTTCACGGAACGGCCGGACCCCGACGTCCCGCGGACGGAGACCGCCACGGGCGTCCCGCTCCCCGCCCGGAGCGCCGCGCGCGCCCTGCCTGCCGGGCCCGGCGCGGCGACCGGCCGGCCGACGAGGCGCCTCCTCGTGATCGAGGAGCGCCCACGAGGACTCCTCGCCGTCGTCGCCGAGAACGCGGTCACGCAACTCGCCGCCGACGGCGGGCACGCCGAGCGGGCGGACATCGAACTGATCGCGGTGGTCGGCCCGCAGGAGGCCGCCACGGCGCTCGCCACCCAGCCGTTCCACTGCGTCGTGCTCGACGTCGACATGGCGGACGGCGACGCCCTGCGCTTCCTGGACGCCATGGACGGCGACGAGGGGCTGCGCACCGTCCCCGTCCTCGCCCACAACAACCGCCGGCTCCCCGCCGACGAGGAGGGCGCCCTGCAGGAGCTCGCCCGCCGCCGCCCGCTGGAACTCCTGTCCAGCCTCGACGAGCTGCGCGAACGGATCGCCCTGCACCTGTCCGCGGAGCAGCCCGGCGACGTCGTTCCCCTGGTCCGCGGGGACCACTGGGCCCCGGCACCCCAGACCATCGACACCGCGCTGCACGGCCGGACCGTCCTCGTCGTCGACGACGACGCCCGCAACCTCTACGCCCTCAGCGGCATCCTGGAGCTGCGCGGCATCAAGGTCCTGCACGCCGAGAACGGCCGGAAGGGGATCGAGACGCTCCTGGCGAACCCGTCCGTCGCCCTCGTCCTCATGGACGTGATGATGCCGGAGATGGACGGCTACACGGCGACGGCACGGATCAGGGAGCTGTCGCAGTACGCGGACCTGCCCGTGATCGCGGTCACCGCCAAGGCCATGCCGGGCGACCGGGAGAAGAGCCTCGCGTCGGGGGCCAGCGACTACGTCACCAAACCCGTCGACGCCGACGAGCTCGTCGCCTGCGTCGGCCGCTGGCTGAACGATGACTAGCCCCGTGCCCGTGCCCGCCGTGCCGGTCCGCGCTCCGCGGCCCGCGCCGCGCCGGTCCGGCACGCCCCGTCCCTGTCCGCACGGCGGCCCCGAGGCCGCCCCGACCGAGGAGTCGTCGACGTGACCGGACCCCGCGACCGGGACGGAGACCCGTCCGCCGGCCTTCCCGGTCAGGGCGCCCCGGCGTCCGTGGCGTCCGCGGGGGCGACTCCGTCCCCCCTGGGCGGCGAACGGCCCCCGGTGCGCCACGAGTCCGTCGACGGCCGGCTGACCGCCACGGTCGAGCGGCTCCGCGGAGAGGTGCGCGCCGCGCACGCGGCGGCCGAGGGGCGCGCCCTGATCGAACTCGCCAAGGGGGTCATCGTCGAGCGCCTGGGCTGCGGCCCCGCCCAGGCGGCACGGCAGCTCGCCGAACTCGCCGACCGGGCCGGACTGTCCCGGCTGGAGCTGGCCGCCGACATCATCAACGAGGCGGCCCGCGACCGGGTCGCCGAGGTCACGGGCGAGTTCGTGCGCACGGCCGTCGGCGAGCCCGGCACCCCCGGCCGGGCCGCGCGGCCCGCCTCCGTCGCGGTGCGGCTGCGTACGGCGGAGAGCGCGGCGCTCGGCGCGGACGACACCCAGGCCGTCGCCGAGTCGCTGCTCACGCACGCCCTCGAACCCCTGGGCGCCGTCGCCGTGGCGATCTGGACCACCGGCCCGGACGCCTCGCTGAGCCTGCGCGGCCACGCCGGCTTCGGCACCGACGAGGCGGCCCGCTGGCACCACGTCCCGCCGGGGGTGACCACCGCGGCCCGCCAGGCGCTGACCGGCCGCCGTACCGTCTGGTATCCCTCCCTGGCGGCCGCGGGCGTCCCCTCGATCGGACGCGCGCGCCACCCCGACGGCGGTCGGGTCGTCGTCCCGGCCGGGACCGGCGGCCGCATCCACGGCGTCCTGGAGATCTGCTGGGACCGGCCGCTCGACCCCCAGCCGCGGGCGGTGGAGCGTCAGATAGAGGCGCTCGCCGAACTCTGCGCCCACACCCTGGAGTCGCTGCCCGAGCACCGGCCCCCGGCCGGCTCCCTCGGCGCCGGCGGGGACGGCTCGCCGGAACTGGCCGCGCTCTCCGACGGCCTCTACGACCCCGCGCTCGTCCTGACCCCCCACCTGGACGAGGAGGGGAGGCTCGTCGACTTCCGCATCCGGCACGCCAACGCGCACTTCCAGGACCCGGCCGGACGGCCCCGCGGCTCCGTCGACGGGGCGCGGCTCCTGGAGGCGTACCCCGCCACGGCCGGCGGGAGCGAACTCTTCGAGCGGATCGAGCGGGTCTACGCCACCGGCGAGCCGTTCCGCGCCCGCCGCGCCCGGCTCACCGCCCTGGTGGACCAGGTCCCGCTCACCTCGCTCGCCGACATCAGCATCAGCCGGGTCGGAGCGAGCGTCCTCCTCATCTGGCGCGTCGAGGACGAGTCGGCGCGCCTCGCCAGCCTGCTCCAGCACGCCCAGCGCCTCGGCCGGGTCGGCGCCTTCGAGGAGGACGTCGTCACGGGGGACATCACCTGGCACGGCCAGCTCTTCGAGCTCTTCGGCCGCCGGTCGACCGAGCCGCCGGTCGCCCTGCGCGATCTGGCCGCCCACGCCCATCCCGACGACGCGGACACCATCCGGCGCTTCCTCCAGGCGGTGCTGTACCAGCGGCGGGTGGGCTCCACGGCCTTCCGCATGCTCCGCCACGACGGGGTCACGCGGCACATCCGGGTGACCGCCGAGCCGGCCCTGGGCACCGGCGGCGTCCTCCAGGTCGTCCGGGGCGCCTACCAGGACATCTCGGCGCAGCACTGGACCGAGGTCGCCCTCACGGCCACCCGCGACCGGCTGGTCGCCACGGAGGAGGCGGCCGAGGAGCGCAACCGGCTCACCCTCCAGCTCCAGCACGCCATCATGCCGCCGGCCAAACCGCCGCTCGACGCGCCGGGGCTCGACGTCGCCGTGCGCTACCGCCCGGCCGAGTCCGAGTCGCTGGTCGGCGGCGACTGGTACGACGCCGTGGTGCTGCCGAACAAGAAGGTGCTGCTGTGCGTCGGGGACGTGGCGGGCCACGGCGTGGAGGCCGCCACCGGGATGGTGGTGCTGCGCAACGCCCTGCGGGGCCTGGCGGTCACGGGCGCGGGACCGGGACAGCTGCTGTCCTGGCTGAACAGCGTCGCCCATCACCTCACCACCCATGTCACGGCCACCGCCGTGTGCGGCGTGTACGACCCCGGGACCCGCACGCTGCGCTGGGCCCGCGCCGGGCACCTGCCGCCGGTGCTGGTGCGCGGGGACGAGGCCGTGGACCTGCCGCTGCTGCGGGGGATGCTGCTGGGGGCGCTCGCGGAGGCCGAGTACGAGGAGGCGGAGCTCCGGCTCGAAGCCGGTGACAACGTGCTGATGTACACCGACGGACTGGTCGAACGGCGGGACACCGCCGTCCACGACTCCGTCGCCCAGCTGCTCGCCGTCGCCCGGCTGCCGTCCGAAAGCCTCGAAGGACGGCTGGACCAGCTCCTGGCACGCAGCAAGTCGGACACCGACGACGACACGTGTGTGATCGGTGTCCAGGTGTCCTGACACCCGCCCCACCGCCCGCCGCCCGACCGTCCACCGACCGCCCGCCCACCGACCGCCCCCACCGGAAAGCAGGGAACATGTCCGAGCAGGAAGCGAACCTGGATGTAGACGTCGAGATCCGTGACGCCCTCACGGCGGTGCTGTCCGTGGGGGGTGAGCTGGACATGGAGACGGCCGGCCGGCTCGAAGAGCACATGGCGGAACAGCTCCGCCAGGGGCGGTGCCACGTCGTCCTCGATCTCTCCGCCCTCGCCTTCATGGACTCGTCGGGGCTGAACGTCCTGATCAGGGCGGTCCACCGGGCGCGGGACGCCGGCGGCGACCTGCATCTCGCCGCGCCGACCCCGCCGGTGCGGCGGATCCTGGAGATCACCGGAGTGACGGCGACGATGCCGCCGCACGACGGCGTGCCGGAGGCGCTGGCCGCGGCCGGCGGCGCGAGATAGCGGAAGGGCCGTGCGGTCCCCGGTCACGGGGCCGGGACCGGGCGACGAGGAAGAGGAAGAGCGTGCACGAGATCGCCGACATCGAGCAGGCGCTCCGCCGGGCGGCTCCGCACCAGCTGGCGGGCGTGGTCGAGGACGCCCTGCGGGAGCGCTGCGGGGCCCTGCGGGTGGAACTCCGCCTGGCCGACTACGGCTTGCGGACGCTCCAGCTCGTCGAGCGCACCGCCGGGGCGGAGGTGTCGGTCCCGATCCACGACAGCCCGCAGGGGCGTGCCTTCGGCGCCCAGGAGCCGTACGTCCTCCGGGAGGCCGGGGCGCTCCTGCTCCACCTGCCCGTCACCGTCCGCGGAGACCGGCTGGGGGTCCTGACGGTCACCCTGCCCGCGGACGCGGACCTCCGGCCCCTGCTCCCGGGACTCGCCCAGCTCTGCGAGGCGCTCGGCCACGAGATCCTGGTCGCCGAGCGCGACACGGACCTGTACGTCCTGGCCCGTCGTGCGACGCGGCTGACGCTCGCGGCGGAGATGCAGTGGCAGCTCCTGCCCGGCCGTTCCTGCGCCCGGCCCGAGTTCGCCCTCGCCGCCCACCTGGAGCCCGCCTACGCCATCTTCGGCGACAACTACGACTGGTCGGTCTCGGACGGCCGGCTGACCCTGGCCGTCACCAACGGCATGGGGGAGGGCATCGAGGCGGCCCTGCTGACGAACCTCGCGATCAACGCGCTCCGCAACGCCCGCCGCGCCGGTCTCGCCCTCGCGGACCAGGCCGCTCTGGCCGACCAGGCCGTGTACGCGCAGTACCGGGGCGGCGCCTTCGTCTCCGTGCTCCTGCTCTGCTTCGACCTGGCCACGGGCGAGGTCGAGGCCGTGGACGCCGGTTCGCCCCGCCTGTGGCGGCTGCGGGGCCACACGGTGGAACCCGTCCGCTTCGAGGCGCAGTTGCCGCTCGGCATGTTCGAGGACACCGTCTACGTCCCCGAGCGGTTCGCCGTGCGGCCGGGGGACCGCCTGCTGTTCGGCAGCGACGGCGTGTACGCCGCCGTCTCGCCCGCCGGGGAGAGCTACGGGGACCGGGCTCTGGCCCGGGCGCTGCGCGGGACGCGCCTGCTGCCGCCCACGCACGTGCCGCAGGCGGTGCTGCGGGAGCTCGCCGCCCACCACGGCGGCGTCCCGCTGGAGGACGACGCCCTCGTCGTCTGTCTCGACTGGCACGGCACCGTGTCAACAGTTGCCGAATGACAACTGTATCCTTGGGGCAACACCTGGCGGGTGCCCGGTAGATCGCGTCAAGGACGACCAGAGGTGGCAATGAGGACGAGGGGTGTGCGCCCGGCCGGAGACGGTGCCGCGCGGAGATCAGGCCGAACTGACGTTCTTCAGCGGCGTGCGGGGGCGTGACGAGGCGGTCGGTCCGCTTCCTTCCAGGGCCTCCTGGAAGCCGGCGAGTCCCCGCAGCAGCGCCTTGCGGCTCGTCGGGGACATGTCCCCGATGACCGCGAGCAGGGCCTCCTCGCGCTGGGTCCGGAGCTCCCGCAGGTACGCCTTGCCGTGGACGGTCAGGTGCAGCTCCAGCTGCCGCCGGCTCACCGGGCTGGGCAGGCGCTGGACGAAGCCCAGCGCCTCCAGCCGGTCGCACATGCGGCTCACGGAGGGCGGCGCGGAGCCGAGCAGGTCGCCCAGCGTGCGCAGGCTGATGCCCTCCTCGCGGTCCAGGCTGTACAGCACGCGCAGCTGACTCGCCGAGACCGGTGTCGCCGACACCATGTCCCGGCCGCGCTCCCACAGCACCTCCAGCAGCTCGATGAGCTCCCGAGCGGCCTCGGCCGTCTGCTGCGGTTCCCGCGGGGACGGGGCGGGGTTGCTGTTCATGCCTGCCCACACTCCTCGGACGTTCGGGGCCGAGGACATCGGCCTGGCGGCGGACCGGTCATCTCCACATCTCTCCAGAAGGCGGTACGGACCCGGTGGACCGACACGTGACAGTGGAAGGCGCACTGCGCGGGGCGGCACCACATCTCCTTCTGGACTCCCTCCGTACCAGTCTCGCGCACCTGTACGCCGCGACCTCCGCCGACCTGCTGCTCATCGACTACGGATGCACGTCCCTGCGCCCCGTGGAACCCGTGGAGACACCCGCCGGGATGCCCCACGTGCCCGTGGACGCGGGCCCCGCGGGCCGCGTCTTCCGCACGCAGCAACCATATCTTTTCCGTGATGTCGGGCCCACGGCGACCGTTTACCTTCCCGTCACGGTCCGCGGCGACCGGTTCGGCGTCCTCGTGGTCGTCCTGCCGGCCGACCGGGGCACCCCGGAGACCACCGCGAGCCTCGCCCGGGTCGCCGAGACGCTCGGACACGCCCTGCGCGTCGCCGACCGTCACACCGACCTGTACCGGCGCACCCGCAGGACCCACGCCCTCAGCGTCGCCGGGGAGATGCAGTGGGACACCCTGCCGGGCCGGGCCTTCGCCGGACCGGCCTTCGACCTCCACGCCTACTGGGAGCCCGCCTACACCTCCGGAGGGCACCTCCTGGACTGGAGCGTGACCGGGCACGGACTCCAGCTGGCCGTCGCCGACGGCGCCGGCCCCGGCACCCCGGCCGCCCTGGTGAGCGCCCTCGCGCTGACGGCGGTCCGCAACGCCCGCCGGGCCGGCCTCGACCTGGTGGCGCAGGCCAGCCTCACCGACCAGGCGCTCTACGGGCAGTACCGCGGGAAGAGCCCGCTCGCCGCCCTGCTGCTCCGCCTCGACCTGGACAGCGGCGAGATCGAGGTGGTCGACGCCGGGTCGCCGACGCTCTGGCGGATCCGCGGCACGACGACCGAGCGCATCGAACTGGACCGCCAGCTGCCCCTCGGCATGTTCGAGGACACCGTCTACGCCACCCAGCACCTGAGCCTCCGCCGCGGCGACCGGCTGGTCTTCGTCGCCGCGGGGGAGCACGGGGCACCGGACGGTCCGGTCGCCCGCGCCCTGGCCGGGGCCGGCCGGCTGAGGGGCGCGGACGCCCCCGGGGCGGTCGTGCGGGCCCTGCGCGAGACGCCCCGTGGCGCTCCGGACACCGTCCTCGTACTCTGTCTCGACTGGCGCGGACACGGGGCCGGGACACCGGAAGCGGGACGGGGCGGGGAGCCCGCCCCACCCCCGCCGTCCCCCTGACGCACCGCCGGCGGGTGTGATCCCCGGTGCGGGCGGTGTGGGAACGGCGAAGTGGGGAAAGGCGGAGTACGAGGCGACCAGCCGAGCCGACCCACCCGGACGAGGGGAGCAGCAGCGCCATGACGGACGCGATCACCGCGGAGCGTGCAGCACCGGAGCCCCTGCTGTCCGTGAGCGCCGTCTACGACGACGCCTCCCACGGCGGCGGCGCGATCGCCTCCGCCCGCGCCTTCACGGCCGACTTCCTCGCCGCCGCCCCGTCCGTGCGGCCCGAACCGGTGCCGGACGAGCGCGTCGAACTGGCGCAGCTGGTGGTCAGCGAGCTGGTGACCAACGCGATCCGGCACACGGCCGGCCCCTGCCGACTGCGGCTGGAGCTGCGGCGGGACACCCTGGAGATCTCGGTCTTCGACGGCGAGGCCGCCGCCCCCGTGCCCCGCGGACACGATCCCCGCCGCATCGGCCAGCACGGCGTCGAGATCGTCGTCGCGGTCTGCGAGAGCCTGACCGTGGAGCCCGCCCCGGAGGGGAAGCGGGTCCGCGCCCTCCTCTCCCTCCTGCCCGAGTAGGCCCGCCCGGTCGACCCGGAGCGCCCGGTCCGCCCGGTCGACCCGGAGCGCCGGGGCGCGCGCCGACCCCACGGCTCCGCACCGGCCCGCCCGGCCCGGGAGGGCACCGGGGGAGCCGGCCGGCCGGGCCCTCACCGCCGCGCGTCCGCCCGGCGGGCCGACCGGCGCCGGAGGGCCTGCCGCTCGGCCTCGGTGAGGCCGCCCCACACACCCGCCGGCGGGTGGGGATCCGCCATGGCCGTACGCAGACACCGGTTCCGCACCGGGCAGCGCCCGCAGACCTTCTTGGCCTCTTCGGCCTGGGCCAGGGCGGGCGACCCCATCCCCACCGGGAAGAACAGATCGGGGTCGACCTCCTGGCAGGCGGCGGCCGTACGCCAGCTGTCCATGCGAGCCTCCTGGTACACGAGTCGGGGTTCCGTCCCCGTCCGCCTGACCGTTCGCCCGCCCTCGAAACCCGGGCGGTGACCGGTCCGGCGCCCGCGTGTCACCGGGCCCGGCCGACTTCCCACCGTCTTGAATCCGAAGGGGTGGGGAACGCGGAAGGGGGCAGGGAAGTCGGAGCCGCTCCTCGCGCCGGGAAGGTCCGCGCGGGAGCCGGGACGGAGGAAGGCGCGGGTGTTCTCGGTAGAGGTCGGGCAGGAGGAGCGGGGGACGGTGCTGGTGCTGCGCGGTGAACTGGACTTCGACAGCGCCGTGCAGCTCGACGAGGCCGCGCGCGGAGAGCCGGCACCGTCCGGCGGGAAGGGGCCCGTCGTGGTCGACCTGGCCGCGGTGACCTTCTGCGACTCCAGCGGCGTCAGCGCCCTGCTGCGGCTCCACCGGAGACTCTCCGCCCAGGGCCGGCTCCTGACGCTCGCCGCCGTACCGCCCACGGTCCTCCGCCTCTTCGCCCTGACGGGGCTGGACCGGATCTTCACCGCACACCCCGACGCGGAACGGGCACTCGCCGCGGGACCGGCGGGCCCGGACACCGCCACCGGAGCCGTGGCACCGGCCCGGCAGAACAGGGAAGAGACCGCATGAGGCGCGTACCGGGTCAGCAGCCACACCGGCCCGGCCGGGCGGAGGACACCGGTCCCGCCGCCGTCGGCCCGGCGGAGGAGGACCTCCGAGCCCTGTTCGGACAGGCGACCGCGGTCTTCGCGTCCCTCGCCGGACCGGCGCACACCGTGGAGAGCGCGAACCCGGCCTTCTTCGGCGCCATCGGGGCCGGCCGGCACGCCCGCACCGGCGTACCCCTCGGGCAGCTGCTGCCCGAACCCGCCGACCAGGGACTCATCGCCTTCCTGGACCGGGTCTACCGCACCGGCGAGCCGCACACCGGCCGCGACGCCAAGGTCCTCCTCGGCGACGGGGCCCGGCACCGGGAGGCGTTCTTCGACCTCACCTACGAGCCGCGCGTCGACTCCGGCGGCAACGTCACCGGCGTCCGGGTCATCGGGGTGGAGACGACCCAGGTCAGGCAGGCCCAGCGGTTCACGGCGGAACACCGTGTGCTCCTGGAGCGGATCGCCCGTCAGGCGCCCCTGGGCGAGGTCCTGGACGGCATGGCCCGCGCGATAGAGGAGCTGTCGACCGACGACCTCGCGGTCTCCGTCCTCCTCGCCGACGACGACGGCAGGCGCCTCCTCCACGGAGCGGCCCCCAGCCTGCCCGACTTCTACAACGAGGCCATCGACGGGATCGACGTCGGCGAGGGCGTCGGATCCTGCGGCACCGCCGCCCACCGCCGTGAACCCGTGATCGTCTCCGACATCACCACGGACCCCCTGTGGGACGACTTCCGCGACCTGGCGCGGCGGGCCGGGGTGTCCGCCTGCTGGTCCACGCCCGTCCTGGGGCGCGACGGCACCCTCCTGGGCACGTTCGCCATGTACCACCGCACCCCGCGCGCCCCCCGGGAGGCCGACCTGGTCCTCGCCCGCCTCTTCGCCGACACCGCGGCGCTCGCCGTGGAGCGGCAGAAGGCCGAGACCGCCCGCACGGCGGCCGAGACCCGGGAGCGGGCGGCCCGCGAGGACCTCGCCTTCCTCCTGCGGGCCAGCACGGCCCTCACCGTCGACCTCGACGCCGTCCAGACCCTGGAGCGCCTGGCCGACTCCTGCGCCCCGCGCCTGGCGTCGCTGTGCGCCGTCGACATCGTGGAGAACGGGCGCCTGCGCCGCGTCGCCGCGGCGGCCCCGGACGACCGGTGGCGCCGGGTCCTCGCCTCGCACCTCCCGGTCTACGACCCCGACGACGACGCCGTCGCCCGGGTCCTCGCCACGCGCGTGAGCGAGGTCGCGCGGCGCGGGCCCACCGGCCCCGGCCCCTGGAAGGAACTCGGAGTCACCGGCTACCTGTGCGTCCCGCTCCTGGACCGGGGCACCGCCTTCGGCGCCGTGACCCTGCTCTCCACCGAGGAGGACGCCTTCGACGGACACCGCGTGGCCCTCGCCGAGGAACTCGCCCGGCGCGCCGCCTCCGCCGCCCGCAACGCCCGCCAGTACACCCACCGGGTGACCCTCGCCCGGGACCTCCAGGCCGGGCTGCTCATGCCGGAACTCCCCGACGTGCCCGGCGCGGACGTCGCCACCTCCTACCACCCGGCCGGCGAGGGCCTCGACATCGGCGGCGACTTCTACGACGTCTTCCCGCTGGACGACGGCCGGTGGGCGTTCCTGCTCGGCGACGTCTGCGGACGCGGCGCCATCGCCGCCACCACCACCGCCCTCGTACGCCACACCGCACGGGCCGTCGCCCCCCTCCTGCCCGGTCCCGCGGACGTCGTCGCGGCCGTCAACCGGGCCCTCGTCAACAGGCCGGGCAGCCACGGAACCGGCTTCGTCACCCTCGTGTACGGCCGGCTCACCCCCACCGCGGACGGACTGGAGGTCGAACTGGTCAGGGCGGGCCACACCCTCCCCCTCCTCCTCGACTCCCGCCACTCCACCCGCCTCGTCGACGCCCCCGGGTCCCTGCTCGGCATCTCCCCGGACGTCGACGTGGCCTCCCGCACCCTCCGTCTCGCCCCGCACGAGAGCCTGTTGCTCTACACCGACGGCATCACCGAGGCCCGCGACGGCGACGGCGAGCAGTTCGGCGAGCGGCGCCTCGCCGAGGCCGTCGCCGCCGCCCCGCCCCGCCCCTCGGCCCAGGAGGTCGTCGACGCCGTCACCCGGACGGTGCGCGAGTTCACCGGTGGCCACGAGATCGACGACGACCGGGCGGTGCTCGTCCTCACCGCCACCTGAACGGCCCTTCCGGCACCGGGGGCCGACCGGAAGAGGGAGGCCCGCCCGACGCGCGGCGCGCCCCGGGGAAGGGGGGACGGACGAGCCGTCGTCGACCGGGAGGGCGGCGGGCCGCCGCGCGCGTCCCGAGGCGGCCGAACGGCACCCTCCTGACCGCCCGTCACCCCCGCTTCGCCACCCTGGTGCCGGCCTCCGCGCTCCGTCCGGACGGGCGGGTGGGGCCGCGGCCGAGCGGTGCCGGCCACCCGCGTCCGCCGATCCCGCGCGACGACAGGGCGGTCGTCGCCCTCACCGCGCCGTACGCCGTCCGTCCGTCCACCGGCCCCTGACGGCCCGCGGCCCGCACGTCTTCACGTCTTCACGGTCTTCACGAAACTCCGACACCACCGGCGCATCCGTCTCGCCGGCGCGAGGTGTAACAGGGGCGGGACGGGTCAAGCGGACACCGCACCCCTCGCCGAACGTCCCCTCAGCCGGAGGACCTCATGCCCCAGCACCGCGTCGCGCCGCTCCCCGCACCGCGCGTCCTCGCGCAGCCCGTGTCCATGGAACTGCTCGGCCCGGACGTGGCCGTCCGGATCGACACCACCGTCAGCTACACCTCCCGCGACCCCCACGCGCTGAGCATCGCCTTCCACCTCCCCGGCGAGGACTCCGTGGTGTGGCGGCTCGACCGCGCGATGGTCCTGACCGGAGCCCTGGAGTCCGTCGGCGAGGGAGAGGTCCACCTGCGGCCCGCCCTCGACGGCCGGCTCCTCCTGCGGCTCGGGGACGTCACGCACCGCGTCACGGTCCGGTGCGACCAGGAGGTGCTCGCCCGCCTGGTGCGCGACACGTTCGTCCTGGTGCCGCAGGGCACGGAGGAACGCCACATCGACTGGGGCCCCCTGCTCGCCTCCCTCGGGCACTGAGGGGTGGTGCGCGAGGCCGCCGTACGGGGACGCGTGCCGCACGCGTCCCCGTACGGCTCCGGGCGGCCCGCCCGCGCGTACGCCGCTCAGTCCGGCCGGCCGGACGGGGACGGCCGGAAGCAGGCGGTGACGTCCTTGCCCCGCGGACAGGGATGGGTCCGCACCTCGTCGGCGAGGGCGTCGACCAGGAACAGGCCGCGCCCGCCCAGGGCACCGTCGTCGGGGCTGCGTTGCTCGGGAATCCGGGGCGACCCGTCGTGCACGGTGACGTGCAGACACCGCTCGTCCCACGTGAGGATGAGCTGTGCGTCGCTGTGGGCGTGCACGTGGGCGTTGGTGACCAGCTCGGAGACGGCCAGCACCACGGAGTCCGCCACGTCGGGCGAGGTCCGGTCCCAGCCGAGGGTCGCGAGGTGCCCGCGCGTCCAGTCCCGCGCCGTCTTCACACTGCTGCCGAGGGGCAGCGACCGCGCCCATCCGACCGCTCTCATCGAGGGATCCTGCGTCATGACTCTCCTTCCGACGACCACATCGCACGTTCCGTCTGCCCGGCGATCGGGGGAAGAACCCGGCGACCGGCCCCCGGCGGCCCCGACGGGCCTTCCGGACCCGGCGGCTGAGGGCCCCTCAGCCCCGCGCCGCACCGGCGGGAAGACCGTCGGTGTGAAGCGGAGAGCTCGGGGTAGGCGACGAGCCACAGGGCCACGCGTCCCGGAACGGGATACACGTGAAAGGGGAATGGTGTGACGGTCACCACGATGACGGCAACGGGGATCGAGGCCGGAACGGGAACGCTGCCGGTGATCCCGGACACGTCGGCGGTCGCACCCAGGGACGCGCGGGCCCTGTCGAAGGTCTTCTTCCAGGAGCTCACGGTGCTGGAGGAGGGGACCCACGCGTACCAGTACGCGCGCAACACCCTCATCGAGATGAACATGAGCCTGGTCCGCTACGCCGCGGGCAGGTTCCGCCACCGCGCCGACGAGATGGAGGACATCGTCCAGGTCGGCATGATCGGCCTGATCAAGGCGATCGACCGCTTCGAGCTCTCGCGGGAGGTCGAGTTCACCACCTTCGCCGTGCCCTACATCGTCGGCGAGATCAAGAGGTTCTTCCGGGACACCTCGTGGGCGGTGCACGTGCCCCGCCGGCTCCAGGAGGCCCGGGTGGAACTGGCCAAGGCGACCGAGGAACTGAGCACGCGCCTCGGCCGGACGCCGACGGTCAAGGAGCTCGCCGAACTCATGAGCCTCACCGAGGCGGAGGTCACCGAGGCCCGGCTGGCCTCCAACGGCTACAACTCCTCGTCGCTCGACGCCGCGCTCGGCGGCGAGGACGAGGACGGCGACGCCTCGCTGGCCGACTTCATCGGCAGCGAGGACCCCGCGATGGCGCTGGTGGACGACTTCCAGTCGCTGGCCCCGCTCATCGCCGACCTCGACGAGCGCGATCGGCGGATCATCCACCTGCGGTTCGTCGAGGAACTCACCCAGGCCGAGATCGGGGAACGCCTCGGCTGCTCCCAGATGCACGTCTCGCGCCTGCTCGCGCGCACCATGAAGCGCCTGCGCGCGGGCCTGCTGGAAAGCGGCTGAGCGGGCCCGCCGGCCGGCCGCCCGCCCGTCCACCGGCGCGGGCCGGGCAGCCGCGGAGGCGGTTTCGGGCCTAATGTCGGTCGTATGAGCGATGACGGCCCCGCGACCGGCGGAGAGGCGTCCCTGGAGCGGACGCTCAGCGCGGCGGTGCAGCGCACGGGAGCGCTGGCGGCGGGCGTGTACCTGCTCGCGCCGCACGAGCCGGTGCTGCACCTGGCCGCGGTGTGCGGGATGCCGGCCAGAGCGGTGGCGCCGTGGTGGCGGGTGGCGGTGTCCGCGGCCGGACCGCTGTCGGAGGCCGTGCGGGAGGACCACCTCGTGTGGGTGGGGCGGCAGGAGGACATGGCCCGGCTGTATCCCAACGCCGCGGCGGGCCTTCCGTACCAGTTCGCGCTGGCGTTCGCGCCCCTGCGCGGGGCCCGCCGCTGGGGGGCGCTGGCGCTCGTCTGGCCCAAGAGCCATCCGCCCTCGCTCACCCGGCGCGAACGCGGCGCCGTCCTGGCGAGCGCGAGCGGCGTCACCCGGATCCTGGACGAGGAGCCCGGCTCCCGGGGCATCCCCGACGAGCCGCGCGCGGTCCCCCTGCTCCACACCGGTCCGGACCCGGCGCAGACCGGGATGGCCGCCGACGACCTGCTGAGCCGGCTGCCCGTCGGCGCGCTCGGCATCGACCTCCAGGGCCGCGTCACCTACGTCAACGACGCGGCCGCCCGGCTGCTCGGCCGCAGTGCCGACAGCCTCCTCGGCACCCTGCCCTGGCAGTCGGTGCCCTGGCTCGACTCCCCGGTGCACGAGGACCGGTACCGCACCGCCGTGCTCAGCCGCGAGCCGGTCGCCTACACGGCGACGGGGCCGCCCGACCGCCGGTACGACATCTGGCTGTACCCCGGCGACAGCGGCATGAGCGCCTTCATCTCGCCGAGCGCGCGCGAGTCGTCCGCCGACGCTCCGCCGCCCCGCGTCGCCGCCGCCCCGGAGGGCTCGGCGGACACGGTCGGCGCGGGCCGGATCCACCAGCTGATGCACCTGTCCGCCGCGCTGAGCCAGACCGTCACGGTGTCCGACGTCATCGGCACCGTGGCCGACCAGATCCTCCCCGCCTTCGGGGCCCAGGGCATGGTCGTCTCCGCCGCCGACGCCGGCCGCCTCAGGATCATCGGGCACCGCGGCTACGACCCTCGGACCGTGGCACGCCTGGACGGCCTGCCGATCGACACCGCGGTCGCCCCCGTGGGCCACGTCCTGCGCAGCGGCGTGCCCGCCTTCTACGCCGACCGCGCCGAGATGGTCCGCGCCCACCCGCGCGCCCCCCTGGTCAGCGACAAGAAGGCCTGGGCGTTCCTGCCCCTGGTGGTCGCCGAGCGCCGGGTGGGCTGCTGCATCCTGTCCTACGACGACGAGCACCCCTTCAGCGCGGGCGACCGCGCCGTGCTCGTGTCCCTGGCCGGGCTCATCGCCCAGTCCATGGACCGGGCGCTGCTGTACGACGCCAAGCACGATCTGGCCCACGGCCTCCAGCAGGCGCTCCTCCCCGGGACCCTCCCGCGCGTCCCCCGGCTGGCCGTCGCCGCCCGCTACCTCCCGGCCGCCCACGGCATCGACGTCGGCGGGGACTTCTACGACCTGATCCGCCTCGACGACACGGCCGCCGCCGCGGTCATCGGTGACGTGCAGGGCCACAACATCAACGCCGCCGCCCTCATGGGCCAGGTCCGCACCGCCGTCCACGCCACCGCCGGCTCCCGTCCCGGCGACGTCCTGGCCCGTACCAACCGCGTCCTGATGGACCTCGAAACCGACCTCTTCGTGTCCTGCCTGTACCTTCACATCGACCTCGCGGAGCGGAGCCTCCGGCTGGCCAGCGCGGGACACCTGCCGCCGCTGCTGCGCGGTCCCGCCGGCGTGCCGCGCACCGCCCCGCTCGCCGTGGACCCCGGCCCGCTGCTCGGCATCCGGCCGTGCGCCGAGGCCGACTACCCCGTCACCACCGCCGACCTTCCCCCGGGGTCCCTGCTCGCGCTCTACACCGACGGGCTGGTGGAGAGCCCCGGCACGGACATCACCGACGCCCTCGCCGACCTCGCCCACCACCTGGACCGGGTGGGGGACCGGTCCCTCGACGCGGTCGCCGACACGGTCCTCCGGCACGCGGCTCCCCCGCACCGCCACACGGACGACATCGCCCTGTTCCTCCTGCGCAGCCGGTAGCCGGGGCGGGGAGGCTCACCCGTAGGCGACCGTCACCCGCTCGAAGCCCAGGCCGCGCAGGAGTCCCTCCAGCATCGCGGTGGTGTTCCGCTCCGCCCGGGACGTCAGGTCGGACTCGCGTGCGGCGTCGCCGATCCGCCGGGCCGCGAGGACGTTCACGGCCTGCTCGCCGGCGGGGTTGTCCGAGAAGAGGTCGCCCAGCCGGTCGAGCAGTCCGCGCTGCTTGGAGACGGCGTACGAGCGCTCCGGATCGAGCGCCGCGGCGGCCAGCCGGGCGTGCGGCAGACGGAGCGTGGCCCCGGTCCGGTCGGCGTCGACGGTCACGGCGTCGTCCCCGAGGCCGCCCAGGTCGACGTAGGCGCCGACGCTGCCGCTGGCCACGTACAGGGTGCGGGTGCCGCGGATCGCGTCGGGCAGGAACCGCGCGTCGTGCTCCAGGTCGACCACCACCTGGTAGGTCCCCGCCGCGCCCTCGTACCGGCTCAGGTCCTGGACGGACTTCAGGACGGCGGGACCGGAGCGGTCCTTCACGTCGGTGCCGAAGACGTCCAGACCGGGGAGCCTGAGGAACTGGCCGATCAGGATGAGGGCGACGGCGAGCGCGAGCAGGGCGACGGTGACGAGGCGCCACCTCGCTCCGGAGCGCTGCCGCGCCGGGCTGGGCGATGCGGGTCTGTTCTCGGTGTCCACTCCCATGGCCGCCGGGTGCCCGGCTCCGCGCGTCTCAATCCCAACTCTCGCCGGAATCAAGCCCATTGGTACCCAGGAGGCGGGTGTGGCGGAGGAGGGGGCCCGGTGGACCGCACGGCATGCGGCCGCCCCGGCGCGGGTACGCGGGGTCCGTTCACGGAGGATCGTCCAGGGGAGGAACGGGCACATGGCCGGATGGAGAGCGTGGGGCGGACGGGCCGGAGCGGCGGGCGGCGGGACGGCGGCCCCCGCCGGGCCCCGGGACGAGCCGGGCGGGGGAACGGAGACCGCCGGTGCCGGCGGCCCGGCCGGAAGGGGAGGGGACGGGGACGGGCCGACGGGGAGCCGGCCGGGCCGGGAGGCG
Organism: Streptomyces sp. NPDC056503; assembly: GCF_042794995.1. Classification (NCBI taxonomy): domain Bacteria; kingdom Bacillati; phylum Actinomycetota; class Actinomycetes; order Kitasatosporales; family Streptomycetaceae; genus Streptomyces; species Streptomyces sp. NPDC056503. Next base: position 28,643 of record NZ_JBHTST010000049.1, on the reverse strand, counting down.
CCGGACACCCGGGCGCCGCGGGCGAAGGGGAGGCCGCGAGCGACGGCGGCGACCCCGGTCCGTCGCGGGCCGGGGCGGTTCGTGCGGGCGCTGGTCGCCCTGGCGGCCCTCGCGGGCATGGTGGCGTTCGCCGTGGTCCTGGCCCGGCTGACCCTGGCGGCCTCACCGGCCTCCGTACCCCTCACCCACAGCAACCTGACCCCGGGTCGGTCCATCGGGAGCTACCTCGGCCGGCCCGGCTTCGTGGACACCGTCAAGCAGCTCGGGGGGAACGTCCTCCTCGGCGTCCCCTTCGGGATCCTGCTGCCGCTGCTGTCCCGCAGGGCCCGCGGCTTCCTCCGTGTCGCGGCGGTCACCGCGGCCACCATGCTGCTCGTGGAGCTGGTGCAGGGCGCGCTCGTCACGGGCCGCGCCTTCGACATCGACGACGTCCTCCTCAACACGACGGGAGCGCTCCTCGGCTACGTGATCGCCGGCCGGCGACTGGGCCGTGCCGTCCATCCCCGCACCCGGCCCCGCTGGTGGCGCCGGCGCGCGGGCGACCCGACCGGGTGAGCCGACCGGGTGAGCCCGGAAGTGCCGGCCCGCGGGACCGGCCGTCGCGGGACCGGCCGTCGCGGGGCCGGGCGGCGTAGGACCGGGCGGCGCGGGTACGCGCGCCGACATGGCCGAACGGAGCATCCCCGAACGGCGGGCGCCGGAGCGACGGACCCCGCACCCCGCACCGTCCGACACCGAGGTGGCCGGACCGGGCCCCGCCGTCGAGGCGCGCGCCCCGGACTCGCCGGCCGACCTCCCCGGGGCCTCGTGGTCCGCGGTCCTCAAGGGGGCGGTGCGCGAGTTCACGGACGACGAGCTCGTGGACCGGGCCGCGGCGCTGACGTACTACGGCGTGCTGTCGCTCTTCCCCGGGCTGCTCGCCCTCGTCTCGCTGCTCGGGATCAGCGGGCGGCGGACCACCGACAGAGTGCTGGAGAGCCTGCTCGAACCGGCGCCGGGACCCGCCCGCGACGTCCTGGAACAGGCGATGGCGTCCCTGCGGGACAACGCCGCCACGGGGGCCACGATGGCCGTGGTCGGCCTCGTGCTCGCGCTCTGGTCGTCCTCCGGCTACGTCGGCGCCTTCATGCGCGCCGCCAACCGCGTCCACGACGTGCCCGAGGGGCGTCCCGTGTGGAAACTGCTGCCGATCCGGCTCGGCATGACGGTGGCGCTGACGGTGATGGCCGCCGTCGGCGCCCTGCTGCTCGTGCTCAGCGGGGACGTGGCGCGCCGGTCCGGTGACCTGCTGGGCGTCGGCGACACCGCCCTGACGGTCTGGTCGGTGGCCAAGTGGCCCGCCCTCCTCTTGCTCGCCGTGGTCATGATCGCCCTGCTGTACTGGGCGAGCCCGAACGCGAAGGGCCGGGGGTGGCGGTGGATCACGCCCGGCAGCGTGCTCGCCCTGCTGATCTGGCTGGCGGCCTCGGCGGGCTTCGCCGTGTACGTGGCCGAGTTCGCCTCGTACAACCGGGTCTACGGCACCATGGCCGGCGTCGTCGTGTTCCTCGTGTGGCTGTGGATCGGCAACCTGGCCGTGCTGCTGGGCCTGGAGTTCGACGCCGAGCTGCTGCGCCGTCGCGCGGTGGCGGGAGGCATGCCGCCGGACCGGGAGCCGTACGTCGAACCCCGCGACACGCGCGCGTGGAGCGAGGAGGAGCGGCGCGGGGCCGGCCTGCCGGGCGAGGAGGGGCGCCGTCAGGGCGGGTGAGGGGGGCGCGGGCGCTGCTGTGGCGCCGCGCGGGGACGGTACCGAGAATGGGAGGACCGGACGGCGTGGAGTGCGAGGACCCGGGTGATCGCGTATGTGTAGATGGCTCGCGTACTGGGGGACACCGGTGCTGCTCGAAACGATCCTGTACCGGCCGGAGCACTCCCTCATCGACCAGAGCCTGCACTCCAAACTCGGAGTGGAGACCACCAACGGCGACGGGTTCGGCGTCGGCTGGTACTCGGATCACAACGACACCCCGGCGCTCCTCCGCGAGGTCGGGCCCGCCTGGAGCAACCGCAACCTGCGCGAGCTGGCGGACCACGTCAGGTCCCCGCTGTTCTTCGCGCACATCCGGGCGTCGACCGGGACGGCGGTGCAGCAGTCGAACTGCCACCCGTTCCGGCGCGGCCGCTGGATGTTCATGCACAACGGCGCCATCGCCGGGTTCCCGCGCCTGCGCCGCGACCTGACCATGCTCGTCGACCCCGCGCTCTACGCGGACATCGAGGGCACGACGGACTCCGAGGTCATGTTCTACCTGGCCCTCACCTACGGTCTCGACGAGGACCCGCCCGCGGCCGTCGCCAGGATGGCGGGCGTCGTGGAACGGGTCGGCCGTGAGCACGGGGTGGAGCACCCCCTCCAGATGACCCTCGCGCTCACCGACGGCGAGCGCGTCTGGGCCTTCCGCTACTCCAGCGCCCGGGCCTCCCGCTCGCTGTTCTACAGCAGCCGGGTGGAGGCCCTGCGCCGGCTCCACCCCGACGTCGAGTTCCTGCGGGGCATCTCCGGAGAGACCCGGCTCATCGTCTCCGAACCCCTCGGGGACCTGCCCGGTGCCTGGAACGAGGTGCCGGAGAACAGCTACGGCGTGGTGCAGCCGGGCGTCGACGAACTCCACCGCTTCGCCCCCGCGGCGGCCTGACCACGTCCGCACCGCGGCCTGACCACGTCCGCACCGTGTCCGGACCAGGTCCGGACCGCCCGGAGGACCGGCGTGACGCGGTGGTCCACGGCGGCCTCCGGCCCGCGCGGAACCGGTGCCCCCCGGTGGTTCCGGCGGCCCCGTGAAGAAAGGGGGGTTTGACGGCGCCGGATCGGCGCAGGCGGAACCCACGAACCCATCGGGCGAAGAATCGGAGGCTCACCATGGGCATCATCGCGTGGATCCTCATCGGCCTGCTGGCCGGCGCGATCGCGAAGGCCCTCATGCCGGGCAGCGACCCGGGCGGCGTCATCGTCACCATGCTCCTCGGCATCGCCGGCGGTCTGCTCGGCGGCTGGCTCGGCAAGGTGGTCTTCGGAGTCGACTCCATCGACGGCTTCTTCGACCTCTCCACCTGGATCGCGGCCGTCGTCGGCTCGATGATCCTCCTCGGCCTCCACCGCCTCGTCACCGGCGGCCGCCACCGCCACGCCTGACCCCCGGCCCGCGCCGACGCCGGGCGGAGGGACCCGCCTCCGCCCGGCGCCCGCCGGAGTGGCGGGCGTGGAGGCGGGGAAAAGGGGCAGAGGTGGGGGACGAAGACGACGATTCGAACCACAGGCGGGCGGCGACGTGCGAAGCGTAGGCATGGAAGAGGAGCTGCTGCTCGTGGACGCGGAGAGCGGTGCCCCGCTCGCGGTCTCCGGGGCGATGCTGGCGGCGGCGGAGCGCTCCGCCTGGCAACGCCCCGACACGAACGGACGACAGGACCACGAGTTCGAGAAGGAACTCCAGAAGGAGCAGGTGGAGTTCGCCACCAAGCCGGTCACGGAGATGGGCGAGCTCCAGGAGGAGATCGTCCGCATCCGGGGCGAGGCCGCCCGCCACGCGGCGAGCGCCGGAGCCGTCGTGGCCGCGGTCGCGACGTCCCCGCTGGCCGTCCGGCCCTCGCTGAGCGTCGGGCGGCGCTACCGGTGGCTGGGCGAGCAGTTCGGGCTGACCGCGCAGGAACAGCTGACCTGCGGGTGCCACGTCCACGTGTCGGTCGCGTCGGACGAGGAGGGCGTCGCGGTCCTGGACCGCGTCAGGCCCTGGCTGGCCGTCCTGACGGCGATGAGCGCGAACTCGCCCTTCTGGCAGGGCACGGACACCGGCTACGCCAGCTACCGCAGCCGGGTGTGGAACCGGTGGCCCTCCGCCGGACCGGTCGACGTCTTCGGCTCCGCCGACCGCTACCACACGCTGGTCCGCGAGATGATCGACACGGGGGTGCTCCGCGACGAGGGAATGATCTACTTCGACGCCCGGTTGTCGGCGACCTACCCCACCGTGGAGGTCCGGGTCGCCGACGTCTGCCTGGACGCCTGCACGCCGGTCCTGCTCGCCGCCCTCGTCCGCGGACTGGTCGAGACGGCGTCCCGCGACTGGCAGGACGGACGGCCTCCGGACAGGGTCTGCACCAGTCTGCTGCGACTGGCCTCGTGGCGGGCCGGCCGCTCCGGCCTCGACGGGCCCCTCCTGCACCCCGGGACCATGCGGGAGACCTCCGCCGAGGACGCCGTCGACGTCCTGTACCAGCACGTGCGCGAGGCGTTGAAGGACTTCGGCGACGAGGAGCGGGTCCGGGAGGGCATCGCCCGCCTGCACGAACGCGGAAACGGAGCCCGCACCCAGCGTCGGCTGCACGCCGACGGGAACGGTCTCGCCTCCGTCGTCACCCGGTGCGCGGAGCTGACGGTCACCCCATGAAGGCGCTCCCCCCTGACGACGGCCTCGTCAGGGCGGTCCCCTGACGGCGGCCTCCTGAGGGCGGTCACCTCGGGCTGAAGGCGAAACCGCTGCGGGGGAGGGTGGGGATGCGGGACAGGGGGATGCTGAGGTCCTGGTCGGGGACGTCGTAGTCGAGCCGCGCCAGCTCCGTCGCGAGGACCGCGAGCGCGGTGACGGTGATGTCCTCGCCCGGGCAGCGGTGGCCGCGGGCCGGGTCCCCGCCGCCCTGCGGGACGAGCTCCTCCAGCGGCCGCCGCGTCCGGTCGCCGCTGCCGAACCGGTGCGGGTCGAACCGGTAGGGGTGTTCCCACAGGGACGGGTCGTGGTTCTGCCCGTACAGGTCGAGCAGGACCAGGGTGTCCCGGGGAACGCCCTTCCCGTGCCAGGTCAGGTCCCGCGCGGCGACACCCGCCACGAAGGGCGCGAAGGGGTAGAAGCGCCGCACCTCGTGGGCGAAGGCCTCGGCGTAGGACCCTCCGGGGGCGGCGCGCAGGAGGGCGCGGTCCTGGGGCCACCGGTGCAGCGCGTGCGCGGCGAAGGTGGCGAACCAGGCGATGGCGACCGTGGGCCGGATGACGTTCAGCAGCTCGACCGCGGCGGTACGGGGGTCCAGAAGGGTCCCGTCCGGGTCGCGGTGCCAGGCCACCGTCTCCAGCGCCGAACCCCCGGCGCCCGGCTCCGGCGCCCGGCGCACCTCGGTGATCAGGTCGGCGAGGGCGTGCTCCTGGCGGTGCCGGGCACGGCGGGCGCGCAGATGGCGGGGGCCGGGGCCGGCGAAGCCGTCGACCATGGCCGTGCAGTCGTGGGCCAGGTCGGCGGCCGCCGCGTCGGAGAGCGGCACGCCCGCCCAGTCGCGGACGGCGAGCGCGAGGACCCTGGCGGCCTCGTCGAAGAGGACCAGAGGGTCCCGGCGGCGATCGGCCATCGCCTCGCGCCAGCGCCGGGCGATGTGCCGGCCGAGCGCGGCGACCCCGGCGCCGTCCTTGAGGAGGGCGAGGAACATCGCCTTGCGCGCCCGGTGCGCGTCCCCGTCGAGGGCGTGCACGGCGCCGTGGCCGAAGAGCGTGTCCAGGACGGGGTCGGGCAGCGCGGAGGCGCGTACGACGTGCCGCTCGTCGTAGAAGAAGGCGACCGCCTCCGGCCCGCGCAGGGCGATGGCGGGCCGGCCGAGCAAGCGGGTCCTGACCGTGCCGTCGGGGCTGGCGCGCATCCGGTTGGGCAGCCACGCGTAGCCGTGGGCCAGGAGCCCGAGCGTGCTGTCGTGCCACGGGGCGGCGGAATCCATGGTGGGGGGCATGGGGCGCGCGTACCCGGTGGGGCGGGAGGCACGCGCGCGCCGGCCCGACGTCACCCGTGCGGGGCCGCACGTGGCGGTGCGCCCGCTGCCGTCCGCCGCCGGACCGCTGCCGGACGCTGCCGGACGCCGCCGGACCACCGCCGGACGCCGCCGGCCGCGTGCGAAGCCGCCGTCCGGCCCCCGCGCCGCCGTCCGGCCTTCCGGCCCGTCCTTCACGGGAGGCCCCGTCCTTCACGGCAGGATCCGTATCGGCCGGCGGTCCCGGCCCGCTCCCCGCAGGTTGATTGATACCTTTCATTTGTCAAGTGAAAGCAAATGGCTTCGCTTGCGCCGAGAGAGGGGGCACGTGACGTGCTGGCTGAAGAGCGGCGTGAGGTCCTCCTCCGCCTGATCGAGCGCCGCGGGGCGGTCAAGGTGAAGGACGCGGCGGAGGAGATGGGGGTCTCCGCCGTCACCGTGCGCCAGGACGTCCGGGACCTGGCGGGCCGGGGCCTGGTGGTGCGGGTGCACGGAGGGGCCATGTCGCCGAGCGCCGCGCAGGCGGCCGACGTGGCCGGGCCCGCCGGTGCCCGGCCGGCGGCGGGGCAGGGGGACGTCTTCGGGCTGATCGTGCCGCCGGGGGCCTACTACTACCCGGAGGTCATCCGCGGCGTGCAGGACGCGGCGCGCGCACACGGGGTGCGTGTCGTCCTCGCCGTCTCCGGCGAGACGCTGGGCGACAACCGCGAGCAGGTCCGGCGGCTGATCGCGGCGGGCGCCGACGGCCTGCTGCTGATGCCGCGGGCCGGGCTGGACCCCGCCGACCTGGCCGAGGAGTGGCTGGCCGGCCTCGACGTACCGGTCGTGCTCGTGGACCGCAGGGCCGGCGGGCAGGGCGGGCGGCTGGAGCAGGTGGCGTCCGACCACGCCCACGGCGCGGGGCTGGCGGTGCGGCACCTCGCCGGGCTGGGGCACGGGCGGATCGCGCTGATCGCGCGGGCGGAGAGCCCCAACACGCCCTTGATCCGGGAGGGTTACGCGGAGGCCTGTCGGGCCCTGCGGCTGCCGGAGGGGCCGGAGTACGCCATCGACCCGGCCGACGGCGCGGCTCCCGCCGGATGGTTCGAGGACTTCGCGGGGTCGGTCGAGGCGGGCGAGGTCCGGGCCGCCCTCGTCCACAACGATCTCGACGCCGTCGCCCTGATCGGGTTCCTCCAGGCGCGTGGCCTGCGTGTTCCCGAGGACCTGGCCATAGTGACGTACGACGACGAGGTCGCCGAGCTCGGCGACGTGCCGCTCACGGCCGTGGCGCCTCCCAAGCGGGCCGTGGGGGCGTGGGCGGTGGACCTGATGAGGCGCCGGCTCGCCGATCCCGCCGCGCCCCTGGCCGAGCTGCTGCTCCGTCCCGAGCTGCGCGTGCGGGAGTCCAGCGGCGCCCCGGCCGCGGCCGGTGAGCGCACGTAGGGCGGCGCCGGGGGAGCCGCATCGGATCGCATCGTTTGCTTTCGTTTTCCATCGAATGAAGCGAAAAGCATTGACGGGCTCTGCTTACTGACGAATGATTCCGGTCAACGCCCCCGCGAACGATCGGTGCACCTCATGCTTCGCAGAACCACGGCCGCCCTGGCCGGCTCCGCCGCAGCCCTCGCCCTGCTCGCCACGGCCTGTGGGGGAGCGGACCAGGCGGCCTCCCCCACGGAGAAGAAGGGGAAGGTCACCTTCTGGTCCTTCGTCAAGGGGTCCGACAAGGTGGCCGAGGCCTTCAACCGGAGCCACCCGGACATCGAGGTGGCCTTCGAGACGGTGCCGTCGGGCCAGGAGTACTACTCCAAGCTCACCAACGCCGTGAAGGCCGGCACCGCACCGGACGTCGCCGTGGTCGAGTACCCGCACCTGCCGGAGTTCGCCGCCCAGGGCAAGGTCGAGGACCTGAGCGGCACGCTCGGCCCGGTGGTGAAGGAGCGGTTCCCCGAGGCGACGCGGCAGCTGGTCGAACTCGGCGGCAGGACCTGGGGCGTCCCGCGGGACGCGGCCCCCCTGATGCTGATGTACCGCAAGGACTTCTTCACCCGGCACAAGATCGAGGTCCCCGCCACGTGGGACGCGTACCGGAACATGACCCGGCAGGTGCGGAAGGCCGACCCCGCCGCCCGCGGCGGCGTCCTGTACACCGACAACCCCGGCCTCCTGGAAGCCCTCTCCTGGCAGGCCGGCGGCCGGTGGTTCTCGACCGGGGAGGACGCGTGGAAGGTCACCGTCGACGACGGCCCGTCGAAGAAGGTCGCCGCCTACTGGGGCGGTCTCGCCCGTGAGGACCTCGTCCACTCGCTGAGCCAGCTGGACCCCTTCTGGACGAGCGTCCAGAAGGGCCGGACCGTCGCCTACGTCTGCGCCAGCTGGTGCGCCGGAGCCCACCAGGCCACCGTCCCCGACCAGAAGGGCCAGTGGGCCGTGGCCCCCGTCCCGACCTGGGACGGGAAGCCGGCCTCGGGCATGTACGGCGGATCGTCCTTCGTGATCCCGGAGGGGTCCGACAACAGCGGCGCCGCCGCCGAGTTCATCGAGTGGATCACCACCGATCCCGAGGGCATGAAGGCATGGGTGTCCTCCGGCACCAGCAGCATGTTCCCCGCCGACCCGGACCTCGTGCCCGTCACGAAGGCCGCCTTCAGGACGGACTACTACGGCGGCCAGGACGTCTACGCCCTGATGGCGCGGTCCTACGACGCCATCCCGCCCGGCTGGACGTGGGGCCCGGTCATGGGTGCCACCAACACCGCGCTCGTGGACCGGCTCCCGAAGGTCGCGGACGGATCGGTGGACCTGCCCGACGCCCTCTCCGCCGCCGAGCGGGTCACGGTCACCCAGATGGAGCAGCGCGGCCTGCGGGTCACGGCCCCGTAGCACTTCCCGCTCTCCACCAGCCGCACCCGCGCCACCACCCCCACCCGCGCCACCACTCCCACTCGCGCCACCCGCCCCACCCGCCCCACCCAAGGAAGGCCGGTATGGCAAGCCCATCCGCCCGAGGCCAGCGCCGGACCGCCGCGCTGCTCCTCACACCGTTCTTCGGCCTGTTCGCGGCCGTCACCCTCGCCCCGCTGCTGTACGCGGCCTGGCTGAGCCTGTTCACCACCCGCACCTCCGGCCTTGGGTTCGGCGGCACCGAGAGCGTCTTCTCCGGGCTGGGCAACTACGCCCGCGCCCTGTCCGACGAGGCGTTCCGCGACGGGTTCCTCGTCATCGCCGCGTACTGCGCGGTCTACATCCCCGTCATGATCGGCGGCGCGCTGGTCCTGGCCCTGCTCCTCGACTCGGGGCTGGCCAAGGCCCGGTCCTTCTTCCAGCTGGCGCTGTTCCTGCCGCACGCCGTACCGGGGCTGATCGCCGCGCTGATCTGGGTGTACCTCTACACCCCCGGCCTCAGCCCGGTGATCGACCTGCTGGAATCCGGCGGCTTCGACGTCGACTTCCTGTCGGTCGACAACGCGGTGTTCTCCGCGGCCAACATCGCCGTCTGGGAATGGACCGGCTACAACATGGTCATCTTCTACGCCGCCCTGCAGGCCGTGCCCCGCGAGACCCTGGACGCGGCGAAGGTCGACGGCGCGGGCGCCGTACGGACGGCGCTCTCCGTCAAGGTCCCGATGATCTACCCGGCGGTGGCCCTCGCGGTCCTCTTCACCGTCATCGGCTCGATCCAGCTGTTCACCGAGCCGAAGGTCATCTACAACGCCTCCAGCGCGATCGGCAGCAGCTGGACCCCCAACATGTACGTCCAGACGGCCGCCTTCCAGAACAACGACTTCGGCCTGGCGGCGGCGGCCTCCCTGCTGATCGCCCTGTTCGCCGCCGTGCTGTCGTTCGTCGTCACCCGCGTCTCACGCCGGGGGAGCACCTCGTGACCAGGACCCCCACCCTCGACGCCCCGACTCCCGCACCGGTGACGCCGTCGCCGTCCGGCCGCCGGCCGGCATCCCGCAGACCCAGGGGACCCGTGAAGCCACCGTCCGTCCTGCTGTCCAAGGCCGGGGTCACCGCGATGCTGGGCCTCGCCACCCTCTACACCCTGCTTCCGCTGACCTGGCTGCTGCTGTCCTCCACCAAGAGCCGCGAGGACCTCTTCGGCACCAGCGGTTTCGCGCTCGGCGACGAGAACCACCTCGCCGGCAACCTGGGCCACCTCTTCGCCGCGGACGGCGGAGTGTACGTCCGGTGGCTCGTCAACACGGTGCTGTACGCCGGTGTGGGCGCGCTCCTGGCCGCGGTGTTCGGCGTCGCCGCCGGCTACGCGTTCGACAAGCTCTCGTTCCCGGGCAAGGAGCGGCTCTTCTCGCTCGTGCTGCTCGGCGTGATGGTGCCGGGTACGGCGATGGCGATCCCGCTCTACCTGCTCGCCGCCAAGGTCGGTCTGGTGAACACCTTCTGGGGCGTCTTCGTCCCGGGACTGGTCTTCCCGTTCGGCGTGTACCTGGCCCGCGTCTTCAGCGCCTCCTACGTGCCGGACGAGGTGCTGGAGGCGGCGCGGATGGACGGGGCCGGAGAGTTCCGGATCTTCTGCCGCATCGCCTTCCCGATGATCGCGCCCGGTTTCGTCACCCTCTTCCTCTTCCAGTTCACCCAGATCTGGAACAGCTTCTTCCTCCCCCTGGTGATGCTCTCCGACCAGGACCTCTACCCGGTCAACCTGGGCCTGTACGTCTGGTACTCGTCCGCGCTCACGCAGGGCCACCCCGAGGACTACCTGCTCGCCGTCGTCGGCTCGCTGGTGGCCGTGGCCCCGCTGATCGCCGTCTTCCTGATGCTGCAGCGGTTCTGGAAGTCCGGCATGACCGCCGGCGCCGTCAAGTAGGCCGCCACCGTGAGGAATCCACCCATGCGCCCGACCCCGACCCCGACCACCCGCCCCCGCGCCCTGTTCGCCATGGGCCGCCGCCACCGGGACGCGCTGTTCGCCCCCGCCGAGACCGCGCGTCTGACGGCGTACGTCGACATCGACCCGGACCACGTCGCCGAGAGCCTCGCCGCGGAACCCGCCCTGGGGGAGACGGAGGTCCTGATCACCTCCTGGGGCTGCCCCGTCCTCGACGAGGAGGTCCTGGCACGGGCACCGGCGCTGAAGGCGATCGTGCACGCGGCGGGCAGCGTCAAGCACCATGTCACGCAGGCCTGCTGGGACCGCGGTCTCGTGGTCTCCTCGGCCGCCGCGGCCAACGCCGTCCCCGTCGCCGAGTACACGGTCGCCGCGGTCCTCTTCGCCAACAAGCGGGTCCTGGAGATCGGCGGCCTCTACCGCGAGCACCGCTCCCCCCTCGACTGGTCCCGGCACTTCCCCGGCTTCGGCAACTACCGCCGGACCGTGGGGCTGGTCGGAGCGTCGCTCGTCGGCCGCAAGGTGATCGAACTGCTGCGGCCGTACGACCTCGACATCCTCCTCGCCGACCCGCACGTCAGCACGCTGCGGGCGGCGTCCATGGGCGTCCGGCGCGTGGAACTGGACGAACTGGTCAGCGCCTCGGACGTCGTCTCCCTGCACGCGCCCGCGCTGCCCGAGACCCGTCACCTGCTGGACGCGCGCCGGCTCGCGCTGATGCGCGACGGCGCCACGCTGATCAACACGGCCCGTGGCTCGCTCGTCGACACCGACGCCCTCACCGCCGAAGCCACCAGCGGCCGCATCCACGCGGTCATCGACGTCACCGAACCGGAGGTGCTCCCCCCCACCTCGCCGCTCTACTCCCTGCCCAACGTCCTCCTCACCCCCCACATCGCCGGCTCGCTCGGCGGCGAACTCCACCGGATCACCGGCAGCGTCCTCGACGAGATCGAGCGCTACTGCTCCGGAGAACCCTTCGCGCACGCCGTGCACCACGCCGCCCTCGCGACCTCGGCCTGACGGCACCGGCCGGCCCCGGACGCCGCCGCTCCGGGAACCGGTCGTCCCCCCCCCCGCCGTGCCCCTCCCGGCCACGGCGACCGCTCCTCCCCGCACTGTGTCCCCGCACGACGAACAAAGGAGTCCCCCCATGCAGCACTCCCGAACAGTGGGCAGACGCCGGCTGCTCATGGCAGGAGGTGCCCTCGGTGTCACCGCGGCCGCGGCCCCCCTGCTCACGGCGCGGGCGGAGGCGCGGACCGCGCCCGACGGACCCCCCTGCGTCCGCATCACGGATCTCGGCCCCGGCATCGAGCAGTTCGCGCTCATGAGCGCGCTCCAGGTCGGCGACACCGTCTACATTGGCTCCCGCAACCTCGAACCGACCCAGGTCATCGGCTTCCACCTGCCCACCCGCAAGGTGGTGGCGCAGACCGTCCTCGGCGTGGGCCACTCGATCCAGGCGCTCGCCGCCGACTCCACCGGCAGGTTCCTGTACGCCGGCATCCTGACCAAGGGCGACGAGGGCAAGCCCAACCTCTTCCGCTGGGACCTGACCACCCCGGAGAAGCCCGCCGTGGGCGTCGGCCGGACCGAGGACCGCGACATCCGCGATCTCGCCGTCGCCCCGGACGGCACCGTCTACGCGGTGGGCGGGATCCCCGGCAAGGCACCCGCGCTGTGGACGTACGACCCCGGCACCGGCACGGTGACCAAGCTCGGCATACCCGACCCGAAGGCCACCCTGGCCAGGGCCGTCGCCGCCACGGACACGACCGTCTTCTTCGGCGCCGGCAGCGTCCTGTCCGGCGGGGAGGGGGCGAGCAAGGCCTCGCTGTACGCGTACGACCGGGCCACGGGCACCTTCGCCGACATCACCCCGCCGGAGATGGAGAGGGACCCCAGCCTGCGCGACCTCGTCGTCGCCGGCGACCGCCTCGTCATCAGCACCTCGGGATCGACCGAGTCGGCCAAGCTGGCCGTGATGGACCTCGCCGACCTCTCCTCGTACAGCGTGACGCCCACCACCGGCAAGGTCGTCAAGAACCTGACGACGGACGGCGACACGGTCCACTTCGCCACCGACGCCGGTCTGCACTCCTACTCGATGGCGACCAAGGCCATCAGCCCCGTCGAGTTCGACGGCGACCTCGGCGAGGTCTGGGGCCTCGATGCAGTCGGCGGCACGTTGACCGTCGTGTCGGGATACGGCTTCGTCGGCGAGATCGACCTGGCCACCGGTCGGGCCGTCGTCACCGATCTCGGCGAGGCGGGCGCGCCCGTCACCCCGCAGACCACGATGGGCATCGCCGCCGACCACCGGTACGCCTACGTCGGCGGCAACAACGGCATCGCCCGCCACGACCTGCGCACCGGCACGGTGGTCAACCTCCGCGCACCCGGCGAGGCGAAGGACGCCGAGGTGCTGAACGGAGTGCTCTACACCGGTCAGTACAGCTCGCAGGGCATGTGGACCTACGACCCCCTGAAGGGCGGGCAGCCGCACCAGCTCGCGGCCTTCCCCGGCGAACAGAACCGTCCGCTCGACGTCTGCTACGACACCGTCAACGAACTCCTGCTGGTCGGCGTCCAGTCGGACACCGAGGGCGGCGGCTCGCTGTGGACGTACGCGCCCGGGACCGGCGAGAAGGCCGCGTACGTCAACCCGGTCGACGGCACCCAGCTGGTGCGCGCCGTCGCCACCCGGGACGGCGTCGCGTACCTCGGCGGCGACAACCCCACCGCCCAGGGGCCGCGCGGCACCCTCGTCGCCTTCGACCCGGTCGCCGGACGCGAGCTGTGGCGCCTGGACCTCCCCGCCTCCCTGACCACGGGAACCGCCGCGCTGGCGGTGCGCGGCCGGCACCTGTACGGACTCACCAGGAAGGGCGGCTTCTTCGTCGTCGACCTCACGATCCGCCGGGTGGTCCACACCGCCGACCACCGCGCCGTCTGCCCCGGCTTCGCGGCCATGGTCACCAGCCGGGGGGTCGTCTACGGCGTCTCCGACACCACCCTCTTCCGCTTCGACCCCAAGACCTTCGCCGTCGACACCGTCGTCCCCGAGATCAACGGCGGCTGGTACAGCGGTCCGCACGTCAACGCCGACCACCAGGGCCGGCTGTACACGATGCGCGGCCGCAACCTCGTCCGCGTCGAGGACAGGCGGTGACGACCATGAGGAAGTCGACGAGGCGGTCCGTCACGGCCGCGGCGCTCGCGGGGACGCTCACCGTGGCGGGCCCGACCGCGGCGCAGGCGGGGCAGAACGGCGAGAGCCGGACTGCGTCCGGCCCGTCGTGCGCCGAGGCCGACGGCCCTGCGACCCTGCTGACGATCGACTACGGGAACGGCACGCCGACCTCCGGCATCCCGGACCTGACCACGACCCACGCGACGGCCGCCGACGCGTCGTACGTCGTCCCGTCCGGCGCGGACCACGCCGTCGTCCACAAGGTGACCCTGGGCGACCCCGCCTACGTCTCCGACGGAGCCCCCCGCAGCGAGAGCGCCACGAACGACGTCCACGAGGGCACGTTCGTCGTGGGCGACGAGCAGCGGTACGAGTTCAGCGTGCTGCTGAAGGACTGGAAGCCCTTCCGGCCGGGGGACTCGGAGAGCGGCGACATCATCTTCCAGGGGAAGCACGCCGGCGGAAACCTCCCCTCCTTCTACCTCATGACCAAGCGGAACGGCATCGCCTTCCGCTCGCCGACCCTCGACCTCCAGTCCACCGTGGTGGACGACTTCCGCCCGCACGTCGATCGGTGGATGCACTTCCGCGTGGACGTGAGCTGGACCGACGACGACACCGGCTACTACAGGATCTCCACCCGGCTGCCCGGCGCATCACAGTTCACGCTGCGGCAGGCGTACGAGAACGTGAGGACCTTCCACCCGGTGAACCCGGCGGAGTTCGGCTACCTCAAGTGGGGCCTCTACCGTCCCGGCCAGTCGCTCGAGAAGGGAGACGTACCGACGAGGACCGTCCATCACGACGACATCCGCGTCCTGGACCTCTCCCGCACATGAGCCGGCGGGGCGGGACTCCTCCACCGCGAGGAGCCTCCCGCCCCGCGCCGCCGCGGCACGCGGCGGCGGCCGGCACCACCCGGTGGGCCGACCCGCCGGACGTCACCAGCGAAAGTGTTTCCGTGAGGCATGTCATCGCCCTCGACGTGGGCGGCACCGGAATGAAAGCGGCCCTGATCGGTCTCGACGGGGCGCTGTTGCACGAGGAGCGGCGGACGACCGGGCGCGAACGCGGGCCCGACGCCGTCGTGGAGTCGGTCCTCCGCCTCGCCGAGGACCTGCGCGCCCGCGGGCGGGCGCGCTTCGGCACGGCGGCGGAGGCCGTAGGGCTCGCCGTGCCCGGCATCGTCGACACGGAACGGGGCGTCGCCGTCCACGCCGCCGACCTCGGCTGGCGCGACGTCCCGCTCCGGGCCCTGCTGAGCCACCGGCTCGGAGGCACGCCCGTCACCCTCGGCCACGACGTCCGCACCGGCGGCCTCGCCGAGGGCCGCCTGGGAGCCGGCCGCGGGACCGGCCGGTTCCTCTTCGTGTCCCTCGGCACCGGCATCGCCGGCGCCCTCGGCATCGGCGACCGCGTCGAGGCCGGCGCCCACGGCCGCGCCGGCGAGATCGGCCACATCGTCGTACGCCCCGGAGGCCCGGCGTGCGCGTGCGGCGGCCGCGGCTGCCTGGAGGCGCTGGCCTCCGCCGCCGCGGTCGGCCGCGCCTGGGCCGGGGCGAGCGGCACCCCCGCCGCCGACGCCGCCGACTGCGCCCGGGCCGTCGAGGCGGGCGACGAGGCCGCGACCCGGGTGTGGCGGACGGCGGTCGCGGCCCTCGCCGACGGCCTGGTCACCGCGGTCACCGTCCTGGACCCCCGCACCCTGATCATCGGCGGGGGCCTCGCCGAGGCCGGCGACACCCTGCTCGGCCCCCTGCGCGCCGCGGTGGCGGAGCGCCTCACCTACCAGCGGCACCCCGCGATCGTGCCCGCGGCCCTCGGGGACGCCGCGGGGTTCCTGGGAGCGGGGCTGCTCGCCCGGGATCGGCTGGCCACGGCGACGGCCGTCTGACCGCCGCCGGAGGCGCGGCGTCGTCCTCCCGAGGGCGCACACGAGAGGGGTGCCCGGAGTCGCCGCCGCCGGATGCCGCGCACCTCCCTGCCGCCACGAAGGTGCGTGCGCGGTCGCGCGGTGCTGGAATGGAAGGGGGCAACGCGTGCGGCAGGGGTATCGCTGCCGCACGGTCGAAGGCTGACAGCCGCCAGCGAGGAGTCGGAATGAGCGTCGACGAATTCTCCGAGATGGGACCCGTGGACTTCCTGATCCTTGAGTTCCCGGGAAATCGTATGACCGGAGAAGGGCTGCCCCTGTTGCTCGACCTCGTCGAGCGGCGCGTCATCCGTGTCCTCGACCTGTCCTTCGTCCGCAAGGACGAGGACGGTTCGATCACGGCGCTGAAGATCGCCGACCTGGACGGTGACGGGGAACTCGACCTGGCCGTGTTCGAGGGAGCCTCCTCGGGCCTGCTCGGCGAGGACGACCTCCAGGAGGCCGCCGCCGTCCTCGAACCCGGCAACTCCGCGGGCGTCCTCGTGTACGAGAACCTGTGGGCCGTGCCGCTGGCGGCCGCCCTGCGCCGCGGCGGAGCACGCATGGTGGCCAACGGGAGGATCCCGGCCGAGGACCTCCTGGCGAGTCTGGAGGCCATCGAGGCCGGGACCACCGGATCCGGCTCCTGACGGCCGTCGGCCGACGCCCACCTCACGACAAGGAATCTGTCATGCCCGGTCTCCTTCGCGGTGTCGCGCGCACCGCGGTCATCTCCGGTACCGCCACCGCCGTGTCCAACCGCGTGTCGCGCCGACAGGCGGGCCGATGGGCGCAGCAGGAATCCGGACGCGCCGCCCCGGCGCCCCAGCAGGCGTACTCCGCTCCGCCGCCCGCGCCCGAACCGCCGGCCGAGGTGTCGATGGACACCAAGATCTCCCAGCTGAAGGAGCTCGCCCAGCTCAAGGAACAAGGAGTGCTCTCCGAGGCCGAGTTCGAGGCCCAGAAGAGCCGCATCCTCGGCGCCTGACCTCGGCACCCGACCTCCGGAGCCTGAATCTCCGCGCCCGACCTCCGGAGCCTGATCCCCCGGCGCCCGATCCTCACCCCGCCGCCCGCGCCTTCCCGCGCGGGCGGCACCGCAGTGGCCCTTCGGGCGCCCCGGACGCGCTGTGCGAGACGGTGTGGGCGCACGGCCTCGTCACGCGAGGACGTTGACGGCGCGGGCGACCACCAGACCGAGGACGAGCAGTGAGACGAGGGACTGGACGCCCATGGCGATCTTGGCCCAGGGCGCCAGGGGCATCACGTCGGTGGGGCTGAACGCGGTGGCGTTGGTCAGCCCCAGGTAGAGGTAGTCGACGTAGCGCGGCCGCCAGTGGGCGCTCGCCAGCTCCGGGTTGAGCTGCTGGGGGAAGGCGAGCGCGGGCGTGCGGGGGAGGTGGTGGGCACGGGCGGCGGGCCCGCCGCTGTCGAGTTCGAAGTACAGCAGGGAGAAGGCCAGGACGGTACAGGCCCAGACCGTGCCGCCCGACTGCAGAAGGCTGGTGGCGGAGCTGGTCTCCTTGCCGTCGTGAAGGATGTCGTCGACCAGCTGCACCGTGGACCAGACGGCGCTGAGCGCGAGGACGCCCACCAGGGTGATGGACAGGGCGCGCAGGACCGTCGACCGCCGGTCGATCCGGCCCGGGTCGCCGGCGACGAGCGCGAGCAACAGCAGCCCCTCGACGGCCGGGAGCACCCAGCGAGGCGCCAGACGGAGGTCGTCGGGGAGCAGGACGGTCAGCACCATGGCGGTGCCGACGGCCATGGCCATCGGCCAGCGGGCCTCGCCGTCGGGCTCGGCCCGGCTCGGGCTTTCGGCGGGTTCGGGGGTGCGTCCGGTCACTGGAGAACCTCACGTCGGGTGCGGAACGGTGGTCGCCGTCCTGCAACCGGAAGATATAGCGGGCCGGTGGGCGTCCGGCGGACCTCGCCGGGCGCGCCCGTGCGCCACGGCTTCGATCCGCGCGGCCCGAGGCGGCGGGCGCCGCCGACACGCCGGACCGACCCGGGTGAGCGGCGCCGGACTGCTCGCGGCCCCTCCGGGCCTCCGCCGAGCGCAACGGGTGGAGCGGTTCAGCCGACGTCCACGTGGCTTCGGCTCGGGCGACCTCCACGGGGGGCCGTGTGGAGGTCGCGCCGTCGGGGGCGGGGGAGCACCTGACTCCTCCCGGGCGGAGTGGAACGCAGAACATCCCTTTCAAACAACGAAGTTGACGAGACGTCATTGGGCGCCGCGCGAGGGTGGGCACCGGTCGTCCTCTGCCGCGGCGGCACCTCGGGCACCGACGTCACGAGGTGTTCGGCCACGTTTCGCATACAGATCCCGCTGGTTCCGCACCCAGGGCGGAAAGCCCCCTCAAGGAGTGCTCGAAGCCTGTCCGACACCGGCCCCAAGGGCCCGGGGGAAGTCGACGAACCCCCTGTCCGACAGGGCTCCCCAGAGTGTCGGAACAGCGACAGTGTCGGTTATCCGGCGTACCGCTCCTGCTTTCCCGGCCCTACTGTCTGGGCCGATGTCCCCACCCCCACCAGGAGGAAGCATGAAGCGGTTCGCGATATCCGCGGGCCTCACGCTGGCCGTCGCCGCGGCGCTGGGTACGGTTCCGGCCGCGGCCCAGGGCGGCGTGGCGCCGGACGGTGAAGGCGCCCGGTACGTCGTCGTCCTGAAGAACGGCGCCACCGCCGACCCGGTCTCCGTCGCCCGGTCCGCCGCGGGCGTCGCGCTCGGGTCGGTGTACCGCTCGGCGCTCAGCGGCTTCTCCGCCGAGCTGACGCCGGCGGCCGTGGTCGCGCTGCGGAACGACCCGAACGTCGCGTACGTGGAGAAGTCCGCGATCGCCCACGCCCACGGGCAGGCGACGCCCAACGGCACCGCCCGCATCGGCGCCACCGCCAACTCAGGCCTGAAGGTCGGCGACGGGCGAGACGAGCGCGTCGACGTCGACGTCGCCGTCATCGACTCGGGCATCGACTACACCCACCCGGACCTCAACGTGGTCCGCCGGGTGAACTGCGTCGGCGTCACCTCCTGCGTGGAGAACGCGGGCATGGACGACAACGGGCACGGCAGCAACGTCGCCGGCATCGTCGGCGGACTCGACAACGGCATCGGCTACGTCGGCGTCGCGCCCGGCGCGCGCCTCTGGTCGGTCAAGTCGTTGAACAGCAAGGGAAGCGGCAGCACCGAGGAGATCGTCAACGGCATCGACTGGGTGACCGCGCACGCCGACGAGATCGAGGTCGTCAACCTCAGCCTCGGCTTCGACGGCACCGTCCAGGCGGTCAACGACGCCGTGAACCGGGCCATCGCCAAGGGCATCGTGGTCGTCGTCTCGGCGGGCAACGACTCCCGGGACGTCGCCGAGCAGAGCCCTGCCAACGTCGCCGACGCCATCACCGTCTCCTCGCTCAGCGACGCCGACGGCAAGCCCGGTGCCCTCGGCGACTTCGCCTGGTGCAACGCGAAGAACACCAACAAGGACGACACGCTCTCCAACTTCAGCAACTTCGGCCGCGGCGTCGACCTCGCCGCGCCCGGCGACTGCATCCGCTCCGCGTTCAAGGACGGCGGCTACTCCAACTACAGCGGCACCTCCCAGGCCGCCCCGCACGTCGCCGGCGCCGCCGGCTGGCTCACCCGCGGCTCCGCCAAGCCCACGAACCGGGCCGGAGTCCTCGCCGTCCGCGACCGCCTCGTCGCCACCGGCAACGCCCACTGGACCGACACCTCCGGCGACGGCGCCAAGGAGCCGCTCCTCGCCGTGACCGACACCGCCGCGTACCCGGCCGGCGGCACCGCAGCGCCCCAGGCCACCTTCGTCCCCGACTGCGACCGGGCCACCCGCGCCTGCTCCTTCGACGCCGCGCTCACCGGCGGCAGCGGCCTCTCCTACGGCTGGGACTTCGGTGACGGCACCACCGGCACCGGCGTCAAGCCGACCCACACCTACGCCGCCTACGGCACCTACACCGTGAAACTGACGGTCACCGACTCCTCCGGCCGCACCGGCCGGAACCAGACCACCTTCCGCCTGCTCGCCCCGAACCACAACGACAAGCCCACCGCCAAGGTCTCCGGTTTCTGCACGGTCAACGGCCACTGCTCGCTGAACTCCGAGGGTTCCTACGACCCGGACGGCACCCTCGCCTCGTACGCCTGGAACTTCGGCGACGGCACCACCGGCACCGGCGCCGAGGTCAGCCACCAGTTCCCGTACAACGCCTCCGGCACGTACCAGACCACGCTGACCGTCACCGACGCCAAGGGCGCCACGGGCACCGCCTCCACCAAGGTCACCTGCACCAAGCTCCCGTACTACATGACCTGCGCGATCGGCTGACCCACCCCGCACGACCCCCGGGGGACCCCCTTCCGGGACTCCCGGGACGCCCGGTACGGCCCAGCGCCGTACCGGGCGTCTCTCCGTCCGGGCGCTTCCCACCGGTTGCCACGCGAACAGCGGAGCCAGCCGATCATGCTTGAAGTTGCTTGAAATCGCCTCTGCTGTAGCAGGTCTGTTCATTCGAAGGGGTTGTCGCGTACATTTCACGCAACCCCTCACGTCGGCCGGCTGCTCCAACCGGCCCCGGATCCCCTCAGGGAGCCCCATGAGACACGGTTCGAGCACCGCGCGGCGGACCGGCCGCCGGAGAGCCGCGGCGATCGCGCTCGCCATGTTCCTCGCCGGAGCCGGACTCGCCACCGCCGGACCCGTCGCGTCCGCGGCGGCCGCGGACACGGCCGGTTCCGTGACCGGCTTCGGCCGGTCCGGCGGCACGTTCACGGCCACGACCACGTCCGGCGCCAAAGCCCGTATCTCGCTGGCCCGTTCGGACGTCTTCCGCATCTGGATCGACCCGGCGGGGCGGTTCAGCGACGACCCCGCGGGCGACGACCTCGCCGTCGACACCGACTTCGGGCCGGTGACGGCGGACTGGACCGACGCGGGTTCGTACTACCGCATCACCACGCCCGACCTGTCGATCCACGTCAACAAGTCGCCGCTGACCTTCTCCGTCTACCGCGCCGACGACACCACCCTGGTGTGGCGGGAGACCGCGGCCACCAGCTGGGCGGGCGGGAAGACGACCCAGCACCTCGCCCAGGGCCCCGACGAGCAGTTCTACGGCACGGGGCTGCGCCTCGGGGAGTGGGCGCTGCGCGGCAAGACGGTGCCCGTCGCCGTCGACAACAAGTACCGGGAGAACACCAACGCGAGTCCGGCGCCGTTCTACATGTCGACCAACGGCTACGGCGTCATGCGGAACACCTGGGCCCCCGGCTCGTACAGCTTCGGCGCGCCGGGCGCGTTCACCCACGACGAGGCCCGCTTCGACGCCTGGTACTTCGTCGACACCTCCCTCAAGGGCGTCCTCGACGACTACACCGACGTCACCGGCAAGCCGTTCATGGCACCCCAGTGGGGCTTCGAGCTCGGCAACGCCGACTGCTGGAACGCCTCGAACCCCGACTACCGGGGCGACCACACGAGGGCCCGTCACCAGACCACCAAGGACGTGCTCGGCTACGCGGCGGACGCCCGTGCCGCCGACATGCCCTCCGGCTGGTTCCTGCCGAACGACGGCTACGGCTGCGGCCACGCGGATCTGAAGGAGACCGTCGACGGCCTCAAGGCGAAGGGCTTCCGGACCGGCCTGTGGACGTCGACGGGGCTGGCCGACATCGACGAGGAGGTCGGTGCGGCCGGCAGCCGCGCGGTGAAGACCGACGTGGCCTGGATCGGCTCCGGGTACAAGTACGCCTACGACGGCGTCAAGCAGGCGGTCGAGGGCATCGAGAAGAACTCCGACGCCCGCCGGTTCGTGTGGACGGTCGACGGCTGGGCCGGTACGCAGCGCAACGCGGTGGTGTGGACCGGTGACACCCACGGCACCTGGGACGACATGCGTTGGCATGTCCCTGCCATAGCCGGCGCCGGGCTCTCCGGTCTGAACTACGCCGCCGGAGACGTCGACGGCATCTTCGACGGCAGTCCCAGGACGTACGTCCGCGACCTCCAGTGGAAGGCGTTCACCCCGGCCTTCATGACCATGTCCGGCTGGGGCGCCACCAACCCCGCGGCCGGTTACCACGACAAGCAGCCCTGGCGCTTCCCGGACCCGTACCTGTCGATCAACCGCAAGTACCTCAAGCTCAAGATGCGTCTCATGCCGTACCTCTACAGCGCGAGCCGCGTCGCCCACGAGACCGGTGTCCCCAGCACCCGCGCCATGGTGCTGGAGTACCCGAACGACCCGGTGGCCCGCGGCAACGCGACCAGCGGGCAGTTCATGGCGGGCGACTCCTTCCTCGTCGCCCCCGTCGTCTCCGACACCACCGTCCGCGACGGCATCTACCTTCCGGCCGGCACGTGGACCGACTACTGGACCGGCAGGACCCACCAGGGTCCGGGCTGGATCAACGGGTACGACGCCCCGCTCGACACCCTGCCCCTGTTCGTCAGGGGCGGCGGCATCGTCCCGATGTGGCCGCAGATGAACCACACCGGCGAGAAGGCCGTCTCGACCCTCACCTACGACATCCACCCGCGCGGAACCTCCTCCTTCACCCTGTACGAGGACGACGGCCTCACCCGCGCCTTCCAGAACGGAGCCTTCGCCAAGCAGAAGGTCGACGTCACCGCCCCGAACGCCGGTGCCGGCGACGTCACCGTCTCCGTCGGCGCCGCCACGGGCAGCTACACGGGCAAGCCCGCCTCGCGGGGCTACGACTTCAGCGTCCACGTCGCCAAGGCCCCGTCCGCGGTCACCGTCGACACGACGAAGCTGACGAAGCACCCGTCCAAGAGCGCCTATGACGGGGCCTCCACCGGCTGGTACTTCGACGCGGCCGACCGCGGCGGCATCCTGTGGATCAAGGCCGGCGACACGTCCGGCGCCTTCACGGTCAAGGCCACCGGTACGACCCTGCCGACCGCCGACGCGATCCCCGCCTCGCCGCAGATCCCCCGGGCGGACTGGACGGCCACCGCCGACAGCCAGGAGGCCGCCGAGCCCGCGCGCAACGCCGTCGACGGCAACCCCGCCACCCAGTGGCACACGGCCTGGTCCTCCGGGAGCCCGGCCGCCCTGCCGCACGAGCTCCGCGTCGACCTCGGCGGCCGGTACATCGTGGACGGCCTCACCCACGTGCCCCGCCAGGACGGCGGCGTGAACGGCCGCATCGGTCGCTACGAGGTCTACGTCTCCGAGACCACGGCCGACTGGGGAAGTCCGGTGGCCACCGGAAGCCTGGCCGACACCGCCGGGAGCACGACCGTGCGAACGGCTCCGAAGACGGGGCGCTACCTGAAGCTGAAGGCCCTCAGCGAGGCAGGTGACCGAGGGCCGTGGACGAGCGTGGGCGAGCTGTCGGCCACCGGGACCGCGGCGCCGCTGCCGACCGGTACGGCCGTGGTCAACGCCGCCTCGAACAGCTGCGTCGACCTTCCGGGGAGCAGCACCGCGCCCGGTACCCTCCCCACCCTCTACAGCTGTCACGGTGGCGGCAACCAGAGGTGGAGCTTCCGGTCCGACGGTCGGCTGACCGGACTGAACGGGGTCTGCCTGGACGGGTCGACCGCGAACGTCACGGTCCAGAGCTGCGACGGCGGCACCGCGCAGCGGTGGTCCCTCGGCGCCGAGAGCACGATCCGCAGCGGCGGCAAGTGCCTCGTCCCGGTCGGCTCGGCCACCGCCAACGGCACCCGGCTGACCCTGGCGACCTGTGACGGCGGCACCGCGCAGCGATGGTCCTTCTCCGCCTGACGTACGACCGACCGACACGGGAGAGGGCCCGGCCGCCTGAGCGGCCGGGCCCTTCCGTCCGGTCTCCTCGTCAGCGTCCGGCGAGCACGCCGAGGAGTCGCTCGACCTCGGTGGCCACCACCTCGCGGGCCGGTCCCAGGTACGTGCGGGGGTCGGCGACGGCCGGGGCCTCTGCCAGCCGTTCCCGGATCGTCCGGGTGAAGAGCCGGTTGAGGTGGGTGGAGATGTTCACCTTCGTCATGCCGGCGGCGACGGCCTTCGCGAGGTCCTCGTCGCCGACACCGGAGGAGCCGTGCAGGACCAGGGGTATGTCGAGGGCGTCCCGCAGGCGGGTGACGAGGTCCAGGTCGAGGACGGCGTCGCGGGTGAGCATGGCGTGCGAGCTGCCCACGGCGACGGCCAGCGCGTCGACGGCGGTCGCGGCGGCGAAGGCGCGGGCCTCCTCGGGATCCGTGCGGACGCCGGGGGCATGCGCGCCGTCCTTGCCGCCGACCTCGCCGAGTTCGGCCTCGACCCAGACGTCGGCCCGGTGGCAGTAGTCGGTGATCATGCGGGTGGCGGCCACGTTGGCCCCGTACGGGAGCCTGGACGCGTCGAACATCACCGAGGTGAAGCCGAGCGCGACGGCCTCGTGGACGAGCTCCGCCGTCTCGGCGTGGTCCAGGTGGACGGCGACGGGCACGGCGGCGGCACGGGCGAGGGCCAGCGACGCGGCCGCGATCGGGGCGAGGGCGCCGTGGTAGCGGGCGGTGTTCTCGCTGATCTGCAGGATGACGGGGAGCCCGGCTCGTTCGGCTCCCGCGACGATGGCTTCGGCGTGCTCGATCTGGACGACGTTGAAGGCGCCGACGCCGCGGTTGCCGGCGGACGCGGGACCGATGATGTCATCGGTGGGGGTGAGGGGCATGAGGGTTCTCCACAGAGCGGTGGGGGCGCCGTCCGCGGACGGCCAAGGCCGCGGCGGGGGCCGGAGCGGAACGCTCGGCCGCCCGCCGGCTTCGGGGGAACGTGCCGCGTCTACGCGGAGGCGTCCTGGAGGATGACGGAGCGCGTCAGGTTCCGGGGGGTGTCCGGGTTCTGACCGCTCGCCAGGGCGAGGTGGACGGCCAGCCGCTGGGCGATCACCAGGTCGGCGAGGGGGTCGAGACCGTCGGCCGTGTCCCCGGAGGCGGAGACGAAGTGCCCGCCGACCCGGGCGATGTCGTCGGCGAGTCCCCGCGGCGCGGCGCCGAAGAGCCAGGCGACGCGGCCGGGGCGGGTGATGCTGATGGGGCCGTGGCGGTACTCCATGGCCGGGTACGCCTCGGTCCACGCGCCGGCCGCCTCCCGCATCTTCAGGGCGGCTTCCTGGGCGAGGCCGTAGGTCCAGCCGGTGCCGAGGAACGTGAACTGCTCGGCCCCGGTCACGTCGGGGCCGAGGGGCAGCTCACATGCCCGTCGGGCGTCCCGAACCGCCTGGGCGACCGGACGGACGCCCGGGGGCAGGGCGCCCTCCGCCTCCAGGTGGGCGCGGAGCAGGACCAGCACCGTGGTGGCGAACCTCGTCTGGACCACGGACTCCTCGTCGGCGAAGTCGAGCACCACCACCGCGTCGGCGGCGGTCATGACGGGAGTGTCCGGGTCCGCCGTGATCGCGCTCGTGGGCACGGCCCCCCGCACCCGGCCGAGCAGGTCGAGGACCTCCGTGGTCGTGCCGGACCGGCTGATGGCGAGGACCCGGTCGTACTGGCGCCCGTGCGGGAACTCGGAGGCGGCGAAGGCGTCGGTCTCGCCGTGGCCCGCGGCCTCGCGCAGCTGCGCGTACGCGTGCGCCATGAACCAGGACGTGCCGCAGCCCACCACGGCGACGCGCTCACCGCGCCGGGGCAGTGCCGGGGCGAACTCGCCGACGGAGTCGACGGTGCGCTGCCAGACCGCCGGCTGGGAGTCGATCTCGATCGACGTGCGGGAGGTTTCGAAGGTGGTCACGCGGGTTCCTTCTTCCTGGGCCTACGGGATGACGAGAGCGCTGTCCGCCCATGGTGTGCTACATGCATGTTGAGTGTCAATACTTGCGTGTACAGCGCGCACTTCGAGCATTAATGAGCATCAGGTGATCTGCTGATCCGAGATCGCGGGCAGGGCCTCGACGGGCACCTCGCGCCGGAACCGCTCGTACACCCCCGCGTCGACGTCCCCGGCCGCCGGGCAGGGAACCGCGGCCGCCGACAGGGCCACCGCCTCCCGCAGCATGCGGGTCCACGAAGAGCCGGCCGCCAGGCCCGCCGCCAGGGCGGCGACGCAGGCGTCGCCCGCCCCCGTCGGGTTGCCGGAGAGCCGCTCGGGGGGCTTCGCGCGCCAGCCGCCTTCCGGCGTGAGCGCGTACAGGCCTTCGGGGCCCGCGGACGCGACGACCGCGCGGGCGCCCCGGGCGCGCAGCGCGGCGGCCGCGGCCCGGAGGTCGTGTCGGCCGGTGGCCGCGGTGATCTCGTCCGCGTTCGGTTTGACGACGTCGGGCCCCGCCTTCAGGGCGGCCGTCAACGCCGGACCACTGGTGTCGAGCACGGTGGCCGCCCCGGCCTTCGCCGCCGCGTGGATCAGCTGTGCGTACGCGTTCCCCGGCAGTCCCGGGGGGACGCTGCCGCTCAGCACGACCACGCGCGCCTCGGGGAGAAGGGTCGCGTAGTGCCGGCGGAAGGCCTCCCACTCGGCTTCCGCGATCCGCGGACCCCGGCCGTTGAAGACCGTGGCGTCACCGTCGTCGCGGGAGACGACCGCGAGGGTGCGCCGCGAGTCCCCGGCCACGTCGGTGAACTCGTCCCGGATGCCCGCGGCGTGGAGCCCCTCGCGGATCAGACGTCCGGTGGGCCCGCCGGTGAGGCCGGTGGCGATCGGCGTGTGCCCGAGGGAGGCGAGGACCCGGGCCACGTTGACGCCCTTGCCGCCCGCTCGCTCGTGGGCGGCGTCGACGCGATGGGAGGAGCGGGGGGTGAGGCGGTCGACGTGCCACGTGACGTCCAGGGCGGCGTTGAGCGTGACGGTGAGGATCATGAGGCGGGGGCTCCCGTCGGCGCGGTGGAGGGGGCGCGCCGGGCTTCCTGCCAGGCGACGAGTCCGGCGCCGAGGCATCCCGCCCTGTCCCCGAGTTCGGCCCGGAGGAGGGCGGGGCGGCGCTGGAAGGTCAGTCGTGCGCCGAGCCCGGTTTCCACCGGGTCGAGCAGCAGCCGGCCCGCCTCGGCGAGGCCGCCTCCGATCACCACCGTCTGGGGTGCGAACAGCGTGACGGCGGTCGCCAGCGCGGTCGCCAGCGCGTCGGCCGCCCGATTCCAGACCGCGCGGGCCGCCGGGTCGCCCCGCTCGGTCAGGGCCGCGACGTCGGCCGCGCCCGAGACGGCCCGTCCGGTGCGTGCCGCGTAGGCGGCTGCGACGGCGGAGGCGGAGGCCACCGTTTCGAGGCAGCCGGTGCCGCCGCACGCGCACGGGTCGCCGTCGGCTTCGACGACGACGTGCCCGAGCTCGCCGGCGTACCCTCCGGCGCGGACGGACCGGCCGTCGCTGACGACGGCCGCCGCGATGCCGGTGCCGATGGCCACGAAGAGGGTGTCGCGGGCTCCTCGGGCGGCCCCGAGGGCCGCTTCGGCCAGGCCGCCCGCGCGTACGTCGTGCCCCAGCGTGACGGGCAGGCCGGTCCGGTCCCGCAGGAGTGACGCCAGGGGCAGGTCGCGCCACCCGATGTTGGCGGACCACACGGCCTTCTGCAGGTCCTCGTCGACGATCCCGGGCACCACGACCCCGGCGTGACGTATCTGCCGCCCGTGTTCGGCGGCCGTCCGGGCGAGCGCCGCCAGCGCGTCGGTGAGGGCGGCGACGACGGCGCCGGGTCCCTCCGCGCGCGGTGTCGGGCGGTGAAACGAGCCGAGGGGGTTCATCGCGGAGTCGAAGACGGCCCCCTTCATGCCGGTGCCGCCCACGTCGAGACCGAGGACGCAGCCCCGGTCGTCCGGCCCGCGGGAACGGGAGCCCGCGGTGGGCGCCGGGGGAGGGGGATAAGGGCTTCGCGTCATGTGACCAGACCGTCCTTGTGCATGATTCTGCATGTTTGTTGCCTATATTGAGCGTATAGATGCAGTCAGACTGAGCGAAGTATCCGCTGGGGTGGTCGTGGAGTCCAGGGGTCGGCGTGCGCGGACGCTGCTGGCGTGCGGAGATCGCCCCGTACGCGCCGTGCGTGAAGGCTGCGGGGCTACGATCGCTTTCGCGCATCCCATGAGGGAGCGAACGAGTCCGGGGACCCAGAAGGATGTGCCGCATGTCCAAGCAGGAGCGATGGAGCAAGCTGCTGGAGCTGCTCGCGGTCGACGGCAAGCTGGACGTGGAGGAGGCGGCCGCCGCGGTCGCCGTGTCGCCCGCGACCATCCGGCGGGACCTCGACGAGCTGGCCGAGCAGAAGCTCCTCGTCCGCACGCGCGGCGGGGCGATGGCGCACGGCGTCTCGTACGAACTGCCGCTGCGCTACAAGTCCTCGCGGCGCACGTCCGAGAAGCAGCGGATCGCGAAGGCCGTGGTCGAGCTCCTGGGGGAGGGGGACGTCGTCGGGCTCAACGGCGGCACCACCACGACGGAGGTGGCCCGGGCCCTGGCGCTCCGCGCCGGCAGCGGTGCGGGCGAGCGGAACGAAGGCCCCGCCGCGCCGCAGTTCACGGTGGTGACCAATGCCCTCAACATCGCCGGCGAGCTGGCCGTGCGTCCGCAGTTCAAGATCGTGGTCACCGGCGGTGTGGCCCGTCCGCAGACGTACGAGCTGGTGGGGCCGCTCACCGAAGGCGTGTTGAACCAGGTGGTGCTCGACATCGCGGTTCTCGGCGTGGACGGCGTGGACCCCCAGCTGGGGGTGATGACCCGGCACGAGGACGAGGCCGGCATCAGCCGGCTCTTCGCCGAGCGGGCCCGGAAGGTCGTCCTCGCGACGGACTCGACCAAGGTGGGGCAGCGGGCGTTCGCGCGCATCTGCGGCCTCGACCGCGTCGACGTGCTGGTCACCGACGCGGGCCTGGCCCCCGACATGGCCGCGCGCTTCGCCGAGGCGGGGATCGAGGTCGTCACCGTCTGATCCTTCCGCCCCGCGGCCCTTCCCCCGGCCGGCCGCTCGGGGTCCTCCGAAGCGCCCCGCCTCCGTCACCGACGGAGGC
>NZ_JBHTST010000048.1:0-51730 GCF_042794995.1 Streptomyces sp. NPDC056503 | reverse complement strand
GGTCGGGGCGGCCGTCGCCGGTGTAGTCGGAGCCGCCGCTGATCTGGTCGTAGGTCTGCCAGCCGCCGCCTATGGCGACGCGGCCCGCGAAGCCGTTGCGGCCGTCGCCCTGGTACAGCCACAGGACGCCCGCCTTGTCGCGGGCGACGAGGTCGGCGAAGCCGGTGCCGGCGATGTTCCCGGTGGCCTCGATCCGGTCGTAGATCTGCCAGCCGCCGCCGATGTACCCGGAGTCGTGCGTCCGCAGCACCCCGGAGGCGTCCCGGGCGAGCAGGTCGGGCGAGCCGTTGTCGTCGAAGTCGTGCGGCTTCTGCGCGCGGGTGACGGTGAGGGTGCCGGACCGCTTGACCGGCGCGCCGAAGCCGCCGCCGGACTCGGCGACCGACTCCCAGGTGTACGCGCCGTTGAAGGCGGCGATCGACCCCTTCGGGTCGGAGGCGTTCCCGTCGTTGAGGGTGCCCCACCAGCCCCAGCCCATCGGGATGCCGTCGGGGTACCAGCCGTCGTCCCCGGCACCGTCGTAGCCGTTCTCCACGAGCGTGAACGTCCTGCCGGTCCGCTCGTGCCTGAGGGTGTAGCGGTACTTCACGCCCTTGTGGTTGAAGAACTGCTCGAAGGGGACGCTGTACGTCTTGTCGAGGTCGACCGTCGTGGGCGGCAGGCGGGGCGGGCTGACCTCCGCGAGCTCGGCGGGGTAGCCGCCGTCGGCGAGGAACGCGGCGGTGGGCGTGGAGTCCGCGCCCACCGACACGCGGAAGACGCCGTCGCCGGTGCCGATCCTCCCGCCGCTGACCAGCAGGTCGCCCTCGGGGGTGGCGGCGACGGCCCGCACGTGGTCGAGCAGCCGGGTCGTGGCGCCGGTCGTGAGATCCACGATGTTCAGCGCGTGGAACGGCGACGGGCTGAGCGCCTGGGTGCCGTCCCAGGTGGCGTGAACGAGCCGGTCGCCGAGGAAGGCGACCTGGGCGTCCGGAGTCGACTCGAAGACCTGCTTCTCGGCCGCGCCGCGGGTGTGCACGACCACGGTCGACTTCTTGGTCGCCGGGTCGTACTCGCTCCAGGCGATCCGGGTGTCGGAGAGGGCCGCCTCGAAGCCCCACTCGCGGGTGAGCGGCGCCGCGTAGTCCTCCGCGACGGCGGCCGTGGCGAGGTCGACCGTGCCCCGGTGCTCGACCCCGTCGGGCCCCCGGTAGCGGAGCAGCGCGTGGGTGGCGGTGCCCTGCCGCACCCGGATGTACGTGGAGCCGTCCGGGATACCGGTGACGGGACGGCTGCCGTGCCCGGCGTCGTACACCCGCAGCTTGCCGGTGGGGCCCCAGGAGGTGAGGAAGACCGAGGCGCCCGCGAGCCCGGCGCACTGCTCGCCGCGCTCCATGGGCGCGGTCAGGACGGTGGCACCCGTGGACATGTTCCGCACGGTGGCGACGCCCCCCGCGCACAGCAGGGCGGTGTCCCCGACGACACTGTTCTCGCCGACGTACTCGTACCTGTTCTCCTCGACCGGGGTGCGTTCCCCGGTGTCGTACCGCACCCAGAACTGCTCCTCCCCGCGGTACCGGTTCATCGAGACGAGGAAGCCCGTCGAGCCGGCGGCGACGACGGCGGCCTGTGGCTCGATCCGGATCGGGGCGGGAGAGTCGGCGGCACCCGCCGACGGGGCGGCGAGGACGCCTGCGCCGAGGGTCGCGGCGAGGACGGTGGCGACGGAGGCACCGAGACGGTGTCCGGTGGAGCGGCTGGGCATGAGGGTTCCCCCTGGTCCGGAGCGGGCGGCGCGCCTGGCGGGGCGCACCGCCTGTTGGACTTCCGACCAGGGCGTCCGGTTGTACGGGATCCGGCACGAAGTTCTACCCGGGGTCCGGCCCCGTCCTCCGGTGCCAGGAGAAGCCGGTGAACTTCGTGCCCTCGCCCGCGGAAGCGGGGAGACCCGCACGCGCGGGAGAGCGCCCTTGGGGTGGGTCTCGTGGCTCAGAGGCGGGTCAGTGTGTCCACCAGGGCCAGTTCCTGGGCGTCGAAGTCGAGGTTGCCCAGAGCGGTCACGCTGTCCTCCAGCTGTCGTGGGCTGCTCGCGCCCACCAGGGCGGAGGTGACACGGCCGCCACGCAGCACCCAGGCGAGTGCGAGCTGGGCCAGGGTCTGGCCACGGGAGGCCGCGATGTCGTTCAGGGCCCGCAACCGCGTGATCAGTTCCGTGGTGAGGGCGTCCCTGTTCAGGAAGGGGCTGTCGCTCGCCGCCCGCGAGTCCTCGGGGATGCCGTCCAGATAGCGTCCGGTGAGCAGGCCCTGCTCCAGTGGGGAGTAGGCGATGGAGCCGATCCGCAGGTCGTCGAGGGCGTCGAGCAGGCCTTCGTCCTCCGGGCGCCGGTCGAGCATGGAGTAGCGCGGCTGGTGGATGGTGAGCGGTGTGCCGAGCTCGCCGAGGATGCGGGCGGCGTCACGGGTCTGTTCCGCCGAGTAGTTCGAGACGCCGACGTAGAGCGCCTTGCCCTGCTGGACGGCGGAGTGCAGGGCGCCCATGGTCTCTTCCAGGGGCGTCTGCGGGTCGAAGCGGTGCGAGTAGAAGACGTCGACGTAGTCGAGGCCGAGACGGCGCAGGCTCTGGTCCAGCGATGACAGCAGGGACTTCCGGGAGCCCCACTCGCCGTACGGTCCGGGCCACATCAGGTATCCGGCCTTGGTGGAGACGACCAGTTCGTCGCGGTAGGGCGCGAAGTCGGTCCGCAGGAGGGCGCCGAGGGCGGACTCCGCGGAGCCGGGCGGCGGGCCGTAGTTGTTCGCGAGGTCGAAGTGGGTGATCCCGAGGTCGAAGGCGCGGCGCAGGATGGCGCGCTGGGTCTCCGCGGGGCGCTCCGGGCCGAAGTTGTGCCACAGGCCCAGGGACAGGGCGGGGAGTCTGAGACCGCTGTGCCCGACGCGCCGGTAGGGCATGTCGTCGTATCGGTCGGATTTCGCGGTGTACAACGCGGCTCCAGGGCTTGGGGACGGCACCCGGCGATCGGGGTTGCGCCGGGCTGGTCGTGCGGTGACCAATCTGCCCTGGCCTGCGGGCATGGATCCAACAGGAGAATCCGATGGGATTCAGTGGGTAGGCTTCTGAATCATGGAACTCCGGCATCTCCAGCACTTCGTCGCCGTCGCCGAGGACCGGCACTTCACGCGCGCGGCGGAGCGCCTCATGGTCTCCCAGTCGGGTCTGTCGGCGTCGATCCGTGCCCTGGAGCGGACGCTGAAGGCCCCGTTGTTCGTACGCAGCACCCGACGGGTGACGCTGACGGAGGCCGGGCGGGCGCTGCTGGTCGAGGCGGAGCGCATCCTGGCGCAGGTACGGGCCGCGCACGAGGCGGTGGCGGCCGTGCAGGGCGTGCTGCGCGGCACGCTTTCCCTCGGCACCGAGCAGTGCGTCGCCGGAGTGCACGTGGCGAGACTGCTGGCCGCGTTCAGGCGACGCCATCCCGACGTGGAGGTACGGCTCCGGCAGGAGGGCGGGCTCACCCTGGCCGAGGACGTCGCCGCCGGCCGCCTCGACCTGGCCTTCGCCTACCGAGCCCAGGACGACTCCGAGCACCTGCGCTCCCTTCCGCTGGCGGCCGAGCCGATGACACTGCTGTGCCACCCCGAGCACCCGCTCGCCGCGGCAGGGCGGGGGCTCGCGCTCGCGGACCTCGCCGACGAGGTCTTCGTCGACTTCCACCCCGGCTGGGGGCCACGCCGGGCCACGGACGCCGCGTTCTCCTCCGCAGGCGTGGCGCGCACCGTGAGCCTGGAGGTGAACGACGTGCACAGCCTCCTGGACCTGGTCGAGGAGGACCTCGGTGTCGCCGCTGTACCCCGCCACTTCAGGCACAAGCGCGACTCCCTGCACGTCATCCCCCTCGCCGACACCGGAGACGCCGTCTACGTGACGGTCGCCCTCCTTCCAGCGGCACAGGCCACCAGTCCGGCAGCGCGCGCCCTGATGACGCTGCTGGAACAGGACGCCGCCCGCTGATATCCGACCGGGCCCCCTCCGCAACGGACGCTCACGCGATGCCGGAAGCAGCGCCGAACGGACGGGCTTCGTCGACGAGACGGGAAGACTTCCGCGGCCTCGGAAGTAGCCGACCCCGCCGAGCCCAAAAGGCGGGCATCGACCGCTCGCCTGCTGCCACGATGCACCCCATGGACGTCGAGAACCCCAGCGGTCTTCGAGTGGACCGCGCGGACCCATCGGACTGGGCCGCGTTGGCCAAGATCGATTCCGTCGCGGCGGCAGGCGACCCCACGCGTCGGGACAGCATCCGGCGCTGGTGCGAGCAGGGCGCTGTCCTCATGGCCCGGGACTCATCCGGACCTCTGGGTTACATCGTGCTGGAATACCACTTCTTCGAGCAGGGCTTCGCGACCATGCTGATGGTCGCCCCCGGTGCCCGTCGGCGGGGTGTGGGCGCACGTCTCCTCACGGCCGCCGAGGCCGTGTGCACCACCGCGAAGCTGTTCACCTCGACCAACGTCTCCAACCACCCCATGCAGCAGCTGCTGCAACGCGTCGGCTGGCACCCGGTCGGTCTGCTCCACGGCCTCGACGAGGGGGATCCCGAACTCTTCTACCTCTGTCCGAGCGCTCGACTCCGCGACGGCACCGGAACCGGGGGCTGAACGGCAAGCGGTGAGGCGACCGACCCCGCAGACGCCGGAACCGCCGTGGTGAGCATGGTGGTAGGAATCCCCGGCACACGGGAAACGACCCGGCGCCAGGCGCCGGACTCGTGGCCCCGCCGGCGCAAGCGCGGCCAGGCCGGACTCACGCCGCGGAAGAGGAGTCCCGGATCCGTCTCGCGGCCTCTCTCAGCAGCAGAAGGGCGGCCGCCGGGGCCGAGGGGCCCGAGGGGCGGGTCGCCAGGGAGGCGCCCGCGCGGCGTACGGCGTCGAGGCGGAGGCGCTGGACGCCGACGAGGGCGCGGACGAAGGGGCGGTACGGAGGGACCACGAGGGTCGGGAGGGGGCTGGCGTCCCCGAGGTCGGCGGCGGCGCGGCCGGCCTGTTCCTCGACGAGTCGGCCGAGTGCGGGGCCGGGTCGGGTGAGGTCCGCACCGTGGCGGGTCACCGCGTCGACGGGGACGCCGGGGCGGCCCGCGCGTACGTCCTCGGGCAGGTCCTCCAGGAAGTCGATGCGCTGCATGGCGCGGATGAGCAGGTGGCAGCCTTCGGTGAACGCCGTCCGCGTGGGCGCGTCCTCGGGCGCGAGGAGGCAGGCCGTGAGCATCAGCGCGGGAAGCGAGTACTCCCGTACGTACTGCTCCAGTTCCCGGTCGTCGGCGATGGTCCGCCAGGCGACCTCGCGCTCGCAGCCCCGCAGGAACTCGTCCACGTGGGCGCGCACGTCGGGGTGGTGTTCGGCGGTGTGTGCCAGGCAGCGCAGGACGGGCAGGGCGGAGTCGCCTTCGGCGAGGGCCTTGCGCACGAGGCCGTCCCACTCGGCGAGCGCGGCCGCCCGATCGTCCGGCGTGCCGCGGTCGATCCGGTCGTCGGTGTCGTGCATGAACGCGACGGCGGCCACGACGTGCGGGAGCAGCGCGGCGGGGAGCAGGAGCCGCGCCGCCGCGTACTCGGCCGCCGCGAACCTCCGTACCGCCCGCCGTTGCTCGGTGTACTCCCGCCGCAGCCGCGGCTCCCGCACCCCGGCCCGGTCGAGGGCCCGCTTCCACATGCCGGTCTCCTGTCGTCGTCGGCTGTGAGCCTACGGCTCCCGGGCGGAAAGCCCGGAGGGCCCCCGGCCGTTCGTCCACCGGACCCACGTCGACGCGCGAGGGGTCGCAGGGGGCAGGTGAACGAGGTCGACGGCCGCCCTCGTCCTCTCGCACGTGGCCGCACGCTGGTCCAGCCGATGCCGACCCGCGCGGCCGGACGGCCGGGCGGGCCGTCCGGCGAGGGTGACCGGGCCGCGGGAAGCCCGATTCGGGGCCGGCCGGGGTCCGGTTCTTCGTCACAGCCGCAGGAGTGCCGGGATGTCGGCCACGCCGTCGAGGATGTGGGTGGGGTTCTCGGCCGCGAGTTCCTCACGGGTCTGGGCGCCGGTGAGGACGCCGGCGACGATCCCGGCGCGGGCGGCGTGGCCGGCGCGGATGTCCAGGGCGGTGTCGCCGGCCGCGAGTACCTCGGCGGGGTCCTTCACGCCTGTCAGCTCCATGGCCCGGTGGATCATGTGCGGGGTCGGACGGCCCGCGGCGACCTCGGAGGCGCAGACGACGGCGTCGAGTTCGTCGCCGACGCGCCAGTGGAGCGCGGCGAGCAGGGGGTCGGTGACCTGGCGGTCGAAGCCGGTGGTGAGGGCGACGCGTACGCCGGCGGCGCGAAGGGCCGCCAGCGCCTCGGGGACGCCGGGCAGCGGTGCGGGGCGGATGGCGGCGTAGGTGTCGTGCAGGCGGCCGACGAAGTCGGCGTGCAGGTCCTCCACCGCCGCCGGGTCGCCGGTGAGCGCCGCGAGGGCCTCGCGCTTGTCGGCGCCCATCCAGCGGCGCAGGGCGGCGTCGTCCGCGGGGGTTCCGTGGTCGGCCACCACGGCGGCGAGCACGTCGTAGACGGCGTTCTTCTCGTCCACCGTCGTTCCGGCGATGTCGAGTACGACCAGGCTGATCATCGGTGTTCCTTCGGGACGGGCGGTCAGGACAGGCGCTTGCGGACGGTGGCGGAGAGGCGGTCGACGGCGACGATCAGGACGACGACGACCAGGATGTGGGTGAGCATCTCGTCGAACTTGAACAGCCGGATGGACTGGTTGATCAGGAAGCCGATGCCGCCCGCGCCGACGAGGCCGAGGACGAGTGAGGAGCGGACGTTGACGTCGAAGCGGTACAGCAGCAGGCCCGCGAGCTGCGGGGTGACGGTCGGCAGCAGCGCGTGCGTGGCGACCTGGATCCGGCCGGCGCCCGCCGACCGCAGCACCTGCGAGGGGCCGGGGTCGGCGTCCTCCAGGGCCTCGGCCCAGAGCTTGCCCATGACGCCGACGTTGTGGCAGACGAGGGCCAGCACTCCGGGGAAGGGGCCGAGGCCGACGGCCGTGACGAAGATCAGGGCGAAGACCACGTCGGGTACGGCCCGCAGGAAGGAGAGCACCGACCTCGCGGCCTGGTAGACGGCGCCGGACGGTGAGGTGCCACGCGCGGCGAGCAGGGCGAGCGCCAGGGAGAACGGGATGGAGAGCGTCGTTCCCAGCAAGCCGATCCACAGGGTGACGAGCGCGCCGGAGAGGCTGGGTTCCAGGACCTCCCACGACAGGTCGGGAGGGATCGCCTCGGCCAGGAAGTCGGCCATGCCGCGCCAGCCCTCGGCCAGGGCGGTGAACGACACGTCGGTGGCGTCCCACGCGATGACGTGCGCGGCCACCACCACCGCCGTGACGGCGGTGAGCGCGGCGTGTCTGCGGGGGCGGCGGGGTTTCGGGGGTACGGCGATGCGGCGCACTTCGTCGTGGACGAGGGTCATGACACGGCCTTCAGGATCGTCGGCTGGTACAGGGCGTCGACGTCCTGCCGGGGGTCCCCGTCGAGGACCACGTGGCCCTCGCGCAGGCCCACGACCCGGTCGGCGTGGCGCGCGGCGAGAGCGGGCTGGTGCAGGACGGCGAGGACGGCGAGGCCCTCGGCGTGGGCGAGTTCGGCGAGCAGGGCGAGGACCTGTTCGGAGGCGGCGGGGTCGAGCGCGGAGACCGGTTCGTCGGCGAGCAGGACCCGGGGACGCTGGCACAGGGCCCTGGCCACGGCGACGCGCTGCTGCTGTCCTCCGGAGAGGCTGCCCGCCCGGTCGTGGGCGCGGTCGGCCAGGCCGACCCTGTCCAGACAGGCCATGGCCTCCTCGCGCAGCGCCCGGGGGAAGAGGGCGGGGACGAGGGAGTGGCGCAGCGACAGCCGGCCGAGGGCTCCCGCGCACACGTTGTCGAGGACGGTGCGGCGGCGGACCAGGTGGATGTGCTGGAAGATCATGGCGATGTCGAGCGGTGCGGCGGGCCTGCCGTCGATGGCGACCCGGCCGGACTCCGGCTTCTCCAGGCCGGCGGCGGCGCGCAGGAGCGTCGACTTGCCGCAGCCGTTGGCGCCGAGGACGGCGAGGAGTTCGCCGTCGGCGACGGTGACGTCCACGCCGTGCAGCACGCGCCGGTCGCCGTAGCGCACGGTGATGGCGGACAGGTCGAGCATCAGACGTCCTTCTCGGTGAGCTTCAGCGTCTCGGCGAGGTCGAACAGCGGCTGGTACGTGGACTTGTCCACCTTCACCAGCGGGCCGGGCGGGCTGACGTCGAGCAGGGCGCCGATCTCGGCGACCTGGGCCGGCGGAAGGTTCAGCAGCGCCTCGCGCACGGCCTTCTTGAACTCCGGGGAGTGGTCGCCCCGGACGGTGATCGGGTCGTTCGGAATCGGCTCGGAGAACCAGATCCGCCGGAACTGCCTGCGGTCGAAGGTGCCGGCGTCGGTCGCGCTCGCCAGCTGCTGGGAGTTGATCTCGGCGGCGTCGACCGCGCCGTTCTTGAGCGCGAGCAACGCTTCCGGGTGACCGCCCGCGTAGCTGACCTTCACGTCGTCCTTGGCCAGGCCGGCGTCGAGGAGGGCCTTGCGGGGCAGGGCGTCGCCGGAGGTGGAACCGGGGGAACCGAGGGCGAGGGTGCGCCCCTTCAGCTGGTCGATCGAGGTGACCGGGGAGTCGTTGGCGACCCAGATGCCGGCCGTGTAGCTGGACAGCTTGCCGTTCGCGTCACCGAAGGAGGCCACGGCCTCGGCGTGCGCGCGCTTCTCGGCGAAGACGTAGCCGAGGGGGCCGAAGATGCCGATGTCCAGCCTGCGGTTCTGCATGGCGAGGACCTCGGCCGAGTAGTCCTCGGTGACGGTCAGCTCGACGGGACAGTCGAGCTTCTCGCCGAGGGCGTCGGCGAGCACCTTGGCGGCGGGGGTGAGACGGGCGGGGTCCTCGAAGGGCTCGACGCCGAAACGGATCTTCCCGCCGGGGCAGGTGGCGGATCCGGCTGCGGAGGAATCGCTTCCCCCGCAGGCCGTCAGGGTGAGGGTGGCAGCGAGGACGCCGGCGAGGGCGAGGCGGCGTACGGACACGGTGTACTCCGATGAGGATGATCGGTACGGGGAGGGAGGAGAGAGGGCGGGGATGCGGCGGGAGCTCGCCGGGCCGGCCAGAAGCAAAGTCTCAGGCCGGGCCGACCCGGGTCAAGATCTTGTATCTACAAGTCACCGTTTGTTCACCTGGAGCCCGCCGGCCGGGGACCGGCGGACGGTGCGGTGAGGGGTCAGGCGGGCGGGTGACCCATCTCGGCGGCCGTGCGGCGCACTTCGAAGAGACGGCGGCCGTCGCGGTTGATCCAGGTCGCGGTCAGCGTCGGCGTCGCGCCGGTCGTGTCGGCGACGAGCTTCAGGAAGACGTGCGGCTCCACGGCGCTGTGCACCAGGTGGGGGCTGGGTACGTTCAGGCTCGGGATCGTGCTGTCGTGCAGGGGGCTGACGATGAACTGCCACAGGTCGTAGCCGACGCGCGGCCCGTAGTCCAGGGCGCGGGAGACGTGGATGTCGCCGCCGACGAGGAAGCAGCCCGGGATGCGGTTCTCGGCGACGAAGTCGAGGAGGGCTTCCTTCTCGTGGGCGTAGGTGCCCCAGTCGTCGGACTCGCTGTTCTGCTTGTCGTCCCAGATCATGCCGCAGGCCAGCGCCTTGAAGGGCGCGGTGCTGCGCAGGAGGCGCTCGCGCAGCCAGTCCCACTGCACCTGTCCCAGGCAGCCCGGCTTCGTCGGGTCGGCCCAGCTGGGTTCGGTGCGGCTGAACCAGCGCGGGTCGAGGAGGAAGACCTCGATCGGGCCGCGGCGGAAGGAGGTGTACACACCGAGGCCGTCCGTGCGGGTGGTGAGCGTCGTCCCGCCGGCGTCGTGTCCGAAGCCGGCGTTGGCGCGGTAGTCGACGAACGCGGTGCGGTTGTTGCGCTTGCCCGGGGCGTCCCCCTGCAGGTTGTTGCCGCCGAAGTCGTGGTCGTCCCAGGTGGCCCAGACCGGCCGGGAGGCGACCAGCTCGGCCAGCTCGGGCTGCTGGAGGAACGTACGGTGCTTGCGCCGGGCGACGGCCAGGTCCGAGCTGTCCACATAGGGGGTGTCACCGAGCAGCACGAAGCTGTCGCAGCCCTCGTCCGCGATCCGCGTCCACACCGGGTTCGGCGTCGACGGGGCACAGGAGCCGAGCCCCATGGTCACGACCGCGGGGCTGCCCGGTACGGGTGCGGTGGTGAAGGATCCCGTCAGCGCCGTGAAGCCGGGGGAAGCCGTGACGGGCGTGATGCTCAGGTCGTAGCGGGTGTCCGGATCCAGGCCGCGCAGGTCGAAGAGGAGGGTGTTGTCGTTGGCCGTGGACAGCGCGGTCTCGACGGACCGCGCCGCGCCGCCCTCCTCGCGGAAGGCGCACACCCAGCGGGTGTGGACGGCGGGGTCGAGACCGGGCCGGGCCCAGACCCGCGCGGAGGCGAAGTCCACGTGGCCGACGAGCGGGCCGGCGGCCGGCTCGGGCGGCATCGGCGTCGGCGTCACGACGGGCGCGGCACCCTGCCGCACGAGCGCCACGTAGCGGGCGAGCGCCTCGAAGAAGGCCACGCTGTCGGCCACGGCAGCGGCCGGCTGGACCGGCGTACCGGCACCGTCGAAGCACTTGTCCACGGTCAGACTGCCCACCAGGAAGCGGCCGCGCCCGTACCCGCCCTCCAGCAGGGCCGGCGGGAAGCCGTGGGCGGCACAGGCCATCAGGACCCGCATCGACCGCCACTCCTTCACGGTCTCCCAGCTGACCCGGATCCCGGACGCGCGGCCGGTGAACAGCAGTCCGCCGCTGGTGCGCAGCCCGGCGACCAGCGGATGGTCCGGGGCGACGGGATGGATGGTGTCGTAGTCGGCGTCGGTGCGCACGGCCCCGAGCGCGGCGGGCAGGTAGGGCACCGCGGCGCCGTACTGGTCGGACTGCGCCAGGTCCAGGACGACGCCGCCGCCCTGGGCGAAGACGCGCAGGGACTCGGCGTGGGCGGTGGTGTAGGCGGCGTAGCGGGGGTCGTTGTTGGTGAAGCTCCCGAAGGCGATCAGGTCGACCGGCCCGGGCTGGTCGGTGGCGGGCCGGGTGAGGTCCAGGGGTACGACGGCGAAACCGGCACGGCGCAGGAGCTCGGCCAGGCCCGTGGCCCTGGTCCACTGGTCGGTGTACTCCAGGACCGCGGCGCGCGGCGGTTCCGCGGCGGCGGCGGCGGTCGGGGCCGCCGCGGCCAGCGCGGAAGCGGACAGGGCGGTGGCGACGCCGCCCGTCAACAGGCGTCGCCTTTCGAAGCCCTTCATGGTCATCTTCGTCCTCTCGCGGGAACGCGGGATGGTGCGTGGGGGGAGGTCCGCGGGGAACGCTGACAGAGGGCGCACACGAAAACAACAAGGTGTATGTACAAGTCACCCGATGTTCACCCGCCTCGGCCGGGAGCAGGGCGGGGAGGCTCCACCCAGTAAGGTCACGTTCATGGGGACACCGCTGCACACGACGATCTCGAGCACGCTGCGACTGCGCATCCGGGACGGACAGATCCGCGTCGGCGAGGCACTGCCCTCCGAGGCGCAGCTGTGCGAGGAGTTCTCCGCCTCCCGCGGCCCCGTGCGGCAGGCCCTGGCCGCGCTCCGGGACGAGGGGCTGATCGGCGGCGGCAAGGGGAAGCGCGCCGTCGTCCTCGACGCCGTACCCGCCCAGCCCTTCGAGTCGTTCCTCTCCTTCACGCGCCGGGCCGAGCTGACGGGCCACCTGCCGGGGCAGCGGCTCCAGGAGATCGCGATGCGCCGGCCCGAACCGGAGGTCTCCGCCGCCCTCCAGCTCGACCAGGACGAGCTCGTCGTCCAGCTTCTGCGCCTGCGCCTCCTCGACGGCCGCCCGGCCAT
Source organism: Streptomyces sp. NPDC056503 (assembly GCF_042794995.1). Taxonomy (NCBI): domain Bacteria; kingdom Bacillati; phylum Actinomycetota; class Actinomycetes; order Kitasatosporales; family Streptomycetaceae; genus Streptomyces; species Streptomyces sp. NPDC056503. Next base: position 39,814 of record NZ_JBHTST010000048.1, on the reverse strand, counting down.
GCTGGAGCGCATGACGTACACGGCGGCCGTCGGTCGCCCCCTCTTCGACGCCGACCTCGACGCCGGCTCGATCTACGCGCTCCTCACCGAGCAGGGCGTCGACCTGCACTCGGCGCGCCACACCTTCGACGCGGTCGCGGCCGACGCCACCGACGCCCGCCTGCTGGAGGTCCCCGAAGGCTCCCCGCTCCTGCGGGAGAGGCGCCTGACCACCGACTCCGGCGGGGTGCCGATCGAGTGGTCGGACGACCGCTACCGCCCGGACGTCGCCGCCGTCACGGTCACCAACACGCGCAGTACACGCACCGCGATGCTGTGACGGGCGGTACCCGCGTCGGTTCCCGTCACCGGGAGGGGACGATCGCCTGCCGCGGCTCGACGGAGCCCCGCGCGGCGGCCACCGCCTCGTCCAGGGCGTCCAACGGGTAGGAGCCACCCACCAGTTCGGCGAACGGGTAGGCGTCATGGCGGGCGGCGAGGAAGTCCACCGCCTCCTGAAGGTGCTCGGCCCGGTAGTTGTGGACGCCGACGACGGTGTGCAGGCCGCGGACCACGCTCTCGGGGTCGAGCGCGACCGGCTCGCCGGGTGACACCGAACCGACGAGCACGAGGGTGCCGCCCACGGCCAAGGCGCGCAGGCAGGTCGCCACGCCCTCCGAACGCCCCGACAGTTCGAGCGCCACGTCGATCTCCTCGGGTTCCGCTCCGACGTCCCGCGCCTCCACGGCCCCGAACCGCAGCGACTGCTCCCGCCGCGCCGGTTCGGGGTCGATCGCGACGACGTGGGCACCGGCCTCCCGGGCCATCGCCGCCGCGGTCAGACCGAGCATGCCGACGCCGGAGACCAGAACCCGCCGCCCCTCCAGGGGTCCCGCCGCGTCCAGGGCGGCGGCGACGGTCGCGGTGGCACACGAGGCCGGACCGGCCACGACGTCGGGAAGCCCGTCGGGAACGGCGACGACGGACGTACCGGGCAGGAGGACGCAGTGGGTGGCGAAGCCACCGGTCAGCGGGGCGTTCTCGTCCCACGGCTCATGCCCGTACTTCCGCAGTTCCCGGCACTTCTGCGGCAGGCCGCGGCGGCACCGGTCGCACGAGCCGCACGCGGCGGTGACCGACCACACGACCCGCATGCCGGGGACCACGGGCCTTCCGTCCACGCACCGCGGATCTCCCCCGCCCACACCGACCACGGTGCCGACCTGTTCATGACCGAGCAGGGCGGGCACCGGCGACGGCCGCCGGCCGCCGACGGTGTGCAGGTCGCTGCCGCACACCGTCGCGAGATCGACGCGTACGAGAACCTCACCGGGCCCGGGCGTACGAGAGGTGGTGACGGCCACGGTCGAGAACGGCCGGCCCACCCCTTCCCACCGCGCGCATCGGGCATGGACGACATCGTCAGGAAGTGTCAGTGCTGTCACACGCCCCAACCTGCCATGCCGACGACCCCGACAGCAAGAAGGTGTATGGACAAGTTGTCCTCGCTCGGGCGCCGCTTTCCCGCGGAGCCGGAGCGAGACGGTGTCCGCCCCTCCTCCTCGCGAAGGGGGCGGGCCGGACCAGGCCCGCGCTACGACAGAAGGGCCCGGACCGCGCGTAGCGGTCCGGGCCCCACCTCGTGTGGTGCCGCCGGTGGCGGCGGTGCGTCAGCTCTGCGCGGTGTCGTCGCCCGTCTGCGCGGTGTCGTCGCCCGTCTGCCCCGCGTTCCCGGCCGCGCGCGTCTTCTCGCGCATCTTGCGCACCAGCTCCGCCTTCTGGTCGGCGGCGCCCTGGCGGTCGCGGTTGCGATGCGGACCGTTGTCCTGTCGTTCGGCGCGGGACTGCTTCTTGCGCTGGCCGCCGCCCTGGCCCACGGGGTTGTTGATGTTCTTGCTGTCGGTCACGGGTTCTCCCGGTGCTGATGTGAGGTGATCTACGGATTCGTCGGTGAGGGACGGGCGGCGACGTCAAGGGAGGTCAGCGGGGCCCGTCACGCTCTCACTCGTGAATCGGTGTCTGGAAGAACATGGAAAAGAGGTTACCCGCTTCCGTGGGCCCCTCCCCCGCGGGCTTTCGCCCTCCCGGAGACGGCAGGCGTCGGTCTGTCGGACCCCGCACCTAGGCCGTTTCTTTCGGATCTGGCCGGGTGAGGGAGCGGCGTCTGGTGCGTGCGCTCGCAAGGCGGAGGAGGGAGTCCATGCGGAGCATAGGCGACCGACGACAACGCGGCGAGCGTGCGTGCCAGACGCCGCGAGCCCGGCAAGATCCGAAAGAGACGGCCTAGGCTGGAGCGAGATCGATCAAGGAGTGGGACCGTGCGAATAGAGCGTCACCAGGTGAGCGAGGCCGTCGTGTCGGCAGCGCGCGAGGACTTCACGAACCGCATCGGGGGACAGGTGCGGTCCATGTCGAGGGGCGGCCGGATGGCCACGTACGAGTGGCAGTCGATCGCCGACGAGTTCCTCGACTACCTGGGCGCCCTCTCCGTCGAGAAGCCCGACCTCGACACCGCGGAGGCGGCGGCCGTCCTCAAGGACGCCTCCGAGGCCGCGGCCGGTGCCGTCGCCTACGCCGCGTACCACCCGCACTGCACCTTCAACGTCTTCCTGTCGTACGTGAACTTCGGCATGAGCTACGACCCGGGTGAGGACGCCCCCGAAGAGAGTGTCACGCCCGGGGAGTGGACCGACGCGCTCTGCCTGGCGATCCTCGCCGACAGGGCCACGTGGCACGGTGAGGCCTTCCACTTCGCCCGCGGCAAGTTCGGCGCGGAGGTGCGGGGAACGCCCGGCGGCGAGCTCGCCACGGGGCTGACGGCCGTGGTCATGGACGACACCGGCGACGACGAGGAGTACCCGCCGACCGCGCAGGCCAAGGTCGCCGCCGTCGACGCGGCCCTGGACCGCGTCCGGGCCCGCGCCGAGGAGACCGGCAAGCCCCTGCTGGACCGGCCGGACAGCGTGGCCCTGCGCGCTCTGCGCGCCCTGGCCGCTGAAGACCGGGCGGCCTTCGACACGGCTCTGGCCGACCTCCTGGCCAGGGAGAACGCCCTGAACGGACCCGCGGCCTCGCCGAGCAGCCTGCTCCCGCTCGTCCCCCTCGCCCTCGCCGCGCTCGCGTACCGCACGCTGGGCTGGGCGCCGGCCGTCCGCACCGACTACCTCCCGCACGCGCTGGTCACCGGCTTCGAGACGCGTGGCCCGCGAGTCGGAGGGTTCGGCCGGGACCGGCGGCAGGACGCGGTCGTCGCGCTCGCCACGGGGCCGCTGGTCGTGGAGCGGCCCGCTTGCGAGAGCCCCCTGGACCCGGAGCTGGAGGCGACGTACGAGGAGAGGTTCCGCACAGCGTTCACACCGGTCGACGGCGAAGCCCTTTCCATCCGGAGGATCGAATACGTCATGGGCGATCAGGAACGCCTCTTCCGGTGGCGTTCCACGAGCCCCGGCGGCGTCACGGACGCCCAGAGGACGAGCCTTCGCCTGGCCTCCCAGGCGGGTGCGGCGCTGTTCCGCATCGCCCTCGCGGAGTCGGGCACCGACGCCGAGGTGACGATCGACGGCCGCGCGCTGCGCTTCCCGGGCGGGAACAAGCTGACGGCCGGCGCCCACAACTGGCAGACGGCCACTGCCTTCGCCCTGATCACCGGCGTACGCGAGGACCTCGCCCCGCTGGTCCTCACCGGCCCCGTCTTCGCCGGCCCGGACGGCTCCGCCTTCGGCCCGTACCGCGCGGCGCTCCACGCCTACCTGACGGGCACCGATCCCGAACTCGCGGCGCAGCGCGCCCTGCAGTACGCCGAGACGGCCAAGAACTGGGGCTTCGCGATGCCGCCGACCGTCCTGCTGTCGCAGCTCGTCGAGGGCGACGAGGAGAGCTTCAACCTGGCCCTGGCCGACGCGCTCGAAGCCCACCGCTCCTACTACGAGGTCGCCGACCGCGCCGACGATCCGGACGCCGCCGTCGACCTGGACATCCTCGCCCTGGCCTGCCACGCCCGCCGCCGCGGCTGGGCCATCCGCGTCGCGTCCCCCTACCTTCCGCCGGAGCTCCTGCAGAGCGCCGAACCCTTCCGGGACCGGTCCTGACGATCGTCGCGTCCGCCCTGGCGGTCGCCGACGACCATCACGCCGATTGGATCCACACCGCGGTCGTCGATGTCCTCGGCATCTTCTCGGAGGATCTGGACGAGGCGCTACGGATCTGCGAGGAGATGTCGGGCGACGCCGACGATCGTGTCGTCCGGGGTGCCCGTCGGCTGTACGAGAGCCTGGTAGTGATCGATCCCGTTCTTCGCCCCGTATAACGGGGGTTCGGTCGCCGCTGTGAGGGTGCGGGTCCTCAACGGCAGGGGCCGTGAGGGGCACCTTGCCGGCGCCGTGCCGCGGAGCCTTCCCGTCGATCACGTCCCGGATCGGATCGTGAGAGCTGCCACGGTGGCTGTGCCGAGAGAGACGCACGAGGTAGAGGCAACGGCGCTTGTCGTAGCGGGTGGCTACCGCCCGGTGCTGTCGCGACCGATGGACAGCCCGGCGGCGGGCCGGGGGGACGCCGCCGTGCCGGAACGCGGTCTCCGACTCCGGAACGTGCTCCAGGCGCTCGGCTCTCCGTCGTCGGCGCCGTCCCTGCCGACGGCGGCCCCGCGCGCCGCGCGGAGCCGGGCGCGGGTCGGCGAGCAGCCGACCCACGCGTCCGTCGGGCAGGACGCGGCAGAGGGGAACGGGACTCCTGCGGGCCCGTCAGGCACCCGCGGTGGCCTCGGTCTCGGGCAGCAGCTCGGGCATCCCCTCCACCAGCACGACGACCCCGACCACCTCACCGGCCTCGGAACGGCCGACCCAGACGGGATAGGTGCCGTCCCCCGTCGTCGCGAAGGCCACCAGCTCGCCGCCGGAGGCCTGGTCCCGGGCGCGCAGCAGGTACATGGAGTCGCTGATGTCCTCGTACACGTCCGGGCCCAGGTCGGGGTCCCCCTGGATCAGCCCTTTCTCGAAGAGCGCGAGGAGCGGCTCCCAGGCCCCGGCGTCGGCGAAGCAGCCCGTCGCGCCGTCGGTGACGAAGCCGAAGATCCCGTTCTCCGTGAGCAGGCGGGGGTCGTCGTCGGGCCGGGAGGCCATCTCCCACGTCGCGGCGGGGACCTCGCTGACGAGCACGCGTACGGCCATCGTGTCCGTACTCGTGACCTGGCGCCCCCTCCACTCGCAGTGGTAGGAGTAACTGGCCTGCGCCTCCTCCAGTACGTACTCCCCGGGCGGGACGCGGACCGTGAGGTGCGGCCCGTCGTCGTCGCCGCCGTCCGGGCCGGAGACGGCCAGCAGGCCGCTGGGCACGCGCAGGGCTCCGGTCCGACGCGGCTCCACGACCGTCATCTCCGGGTGGTACCCGTCGGTCACCCGCACGCCGGGCCGGAACAGCTCCGTGATCGGCCCGGGCCGCGCGGGGCGGGGCGGACGCCAACAGGTGGCCGGCGCAGGGCCGCTGCTGTCGTCGGCCGCCACCGCCTCGGTGATCTCGAAGACGGGCGGTTCCGTGAACCCGTGGACCTCGGCCGAGAGCAGCGGCCATTCCCCGAAGGCGGGCCGGTCCGTCCAGCGCTCGTCGTCACGGACCGTGGGCACGGTGACGTGGGCGCCTCCGCCCTCGCCCCGGGGCTCCTCCGTCCGCCGGCCCCTCCCGTCCGGGAAGAGCTCCACGGTGATACGCGGACACCGCTCGTCGAACTCCGCCGTCTCGGGGCCGGCATAGCTCCAGCCGGCGGTGTACCGGCGCAGCAGCCGCGCGGGGTCGTCCAGCAGCCGCATGTCCAGCTCGTAGGTACGCCGGCCTTCGGCGTCGTAGACCCACAACCCGACGTGGTGGTCCCGCCAGGAAACAAGCCGGACCTCCAGCGGAGCCTCCCGGCCCGCCGCCCGGTACACCACCACGTACGGAAGCCCGGCGGCATCCCGCTCACGAGCCTCCCCCACCGATATCGGTCGCCAAGGCGTGCGGGACCGCACGTCCCACGCCCGGGCGTACCCCACCTCGATCACCATGGCCGGCCGCTCCCCTGCTCCCGCTCGCGAATGTGCCGAACTGCAACGTAGCCGTCACCGGTGACAACGGGCGCGCCGGGCACCGCACCGCGACAGCGCGGCGGCGGCGCCCTCCCCTCGGCCGGATCCCGGTCGGCCTGCGCCCGGTTCGAGCGCGCGGTCACCAGGACCGGCGATGTGGCGGCGTCCGGGTCGTCGGCGTACGCCTCGCGCCGCTCGGCGTCCCAGGCGCTCCCCGGCGGCCGGCGGGGAGCGTCGTTCCACGCGTGCGGTGTTCCACACTCTCCGACATGCGTTCCGGTCTGTCGCCGCCTCCGGCCGGGGGTTCAGTCCTTCGCGTACGTCGCCTTCAGCTCGCGCTTGAGGACCTTCATGCTGGGGCCGAGCGGGAGCTCGTCGGTGATCTCGACGCGGCGCGGGTACTTGTGCTTGGCGAGGTGTTCCTTGGACCAGGCGATCACCTCGCCCGGAACGAGGTTCGCGCCCGGCTTGGGGACCAGGACGGCGCAGACCTCCTCGCCGTGCACGTCGTCGGCGAGGCCGATGACGGCGGCGTGGCCGACGCCGGGGTGGCGCATGAGCACCTCCTCGACCTCGCGCGGGTACACGTTGTAGCCGCCCCGGATGATGACGTCCTTCTTGCGGTCGACGATCGTGAGGTAGCCGTCGGCGTCCTTGGTGCCGAGGTCGCCGGTGCGGAACCAGCCGTCGACGAGCGCTTCGGCGGTGGCTTCGGGGCGGCCCAGGTACTCGGTGAAGACGTTGTGGCCGCGCACGACGATCTCTCCCAGATCGCCGGTGGGCAGCAGCTCGACGCGGTCGTCCACCCCGGCGCGGGCGATCTCCACGTCCACGCCCCAGATCGCGTGACCGACGGTGCCCGGCCGCGCGCCGTACCAGGGCTGGTTGACGGTGGCGACGGGCGAGGTCTCGCTCAGGCCGTAGCCCTCGTACACCGGGGAGCCGAAAAGGTCCTGGAAGCGGTGGAGGACGGTGACGGGGAGGGAGGCGCCGCCGGAGACGCCGATGCGCAGCCGGGGCAGCCGCGCGGCCTTCTCCGCGGCGGCGAGGAGGTGGATGTACATGGTGGGCACGCCGTGGAAGACCGTCACCTTCTCGCGGACCATCAGGTCCAGGGCCGCGGCCGCGTCGAAGCGGGGCAGGAGCACGAGGGTCTTGCCCGCGCGCCACACGGCGTTCAGGGAGGTGGTCTGCCCGAAGGCGTGGAACAGGGGCAGTGAGCCGAGGACGATGTCGTCGGGGACGTACTCGTTGCAGTCGAAGGCGTCGACGGTCGCGTTCATCACCAGGTTGAGGTGGCTGAGCACGGCGCCCTTGGGTACGCCGGTGGTGCCGCTGGTGTAGAAGATGACGGCCGGGTCGTCGGCGGCGCGGGCCGTGTGGACCCGGATCGGGGTGGTCTCCCTGGCGAGGCGGTCGAGTTCGCCGCCGTCCCCGAGGCCGACGAGGCGGGCGCCGACGGCCTCGGCGGCCGCGGTGCCGACGGCTGCCTGCGAGGGGTGGCAGAGCAGCAGCTTCACGTCGCTGTCGCGCAGGACGTGCTCGACCTCCGGGGCGGAGAGCAGCAGGTGGACGGGGACGACCACGCCGCCGGCCGCGAGGATCGCGTAGTAGGCGAGCGGGAAGTCGACGGTGTTCGGCGCCATCAGGGCCACCCGGTCGCCCGGGCGGACGTCGAGCCGCTCGACGAGCGCGGCGGCCTGCGTACGGACCTGTGCCCATACCTCGGCGAACGTCAGGCGCAGTTCGCCCTGGACGAGTGCCTCTTTGTCGGGCCTGCGGCGGGCGTTGTCGGCGAGGATCGCGGCGAGCGAGAGAGTGGACATGGGGAGGGTTACTCCGTTCCGTGCTGGTGCGGCTCTGGACCAGGAGGGGTGTCGCGGGCCGCTCCGCCCACGACGGGCATCAGCGGACGCCGCGCCTTGTACACGGCGTTCGTCCGCTGACGAGAGACGTGTCATCGCCGATGGCGACCGCGACGACGCTGCGCCGTGCTCGGGCCGTACGGCACCGGACTGCGGGGGCGCCTGGTGGTGGTCTCCTGTCGCTCGTCGAGGGGCCGAGGCGCTCGGCGGTGTCGAAGGTCATCGCGGGCACGTCGGCTCCTGTCGATGGACGCGCCGTAAAATTAGCACTGCTAGTTTTGGACTATAGCCAGGGGACGGACGCGTGGAAAGGGGGAGGGGCGGCGCACCAGGCCCGCATGGGCTCTGGAATGACGAGCGAGTGGCCGCACTCAGCCCAGCTCAGCCCAGCTCAGCCCAGCTCAGCTCAGCTCAGCTCGCCCCTGACCGCCCGCCGCCCGGCGACGCGGTCCCGCCCGGGCGCCGGCCGCGCCGCCGGCACCCATGGACCTCCCCGCGAACGGGCCCTGACCGCAGGACCTCGCCTCGCGGAAGCGGAGACGGGACGCGGCTTCTCCCCGGTGAGGCCGCCCGAAGTCCGTACCCCGCGCGCGGGGTACGGAAGTGGCCTACCGGAACGGTTCGCCGCGTGGAAGACGGCCGGTCCGGTCACCGGCCGGGGCTCTCGCGCCCGGCGGTCAGGACGGCTGCACCTGATCGAAGAGGGCGAGGGCCTGGGCGGGGTCCGGGCTCACGAGGCGCTCCAGTCCGGCCGCCGTGATCCTGGCCCACCTGCCGGCCCGTGCCCACATCCGTTCCTCGAAGGCGCGGACGGTCTCGCCCAGGTCCGCGGGGCCGGTGGCGATGGACTCGGCGAGTTCGGCGCCTTCCAGCATCGCGAGATTGGCGCCCGCCCCCAAGGGGGGCATCAGGTGGGCGGCGTCGCCCAGGAGCGTCACCCCGGGGACGTGGGTCCAGGTGTGGGACTCGGGCAGGACGTAGAGGGGGCGGTGGGTGAAAGCGGTGCCGTGGCGGAGGAGGTCGAGGACGGGAGCGGCCCAGCCGTCGAACATGGCCAGCAGACTCGATCGCACCGCCTCGACGTCGGTCAGGTCCAGGTCCGTGTGCCAGTCCAGCGGTGCGCGGAACTGGGCGTACACCTTGACGTGGCCACCGCTGTTGCGCTGGGCGACGACGGCTCGGTTCACCCCGTACGCGGCCACGGAGCCGTCTCCGACCAACCGGGCGAGGTCGGGGTGGCGGGTGTCGACGTCGTCGAGGGAGGTCTCGACGAAGGTGACGCCGGTGTAATGCGGCGTCACCGACGAGACCGCCGGGCGGACCCGGGACCAGGCGCCGTCGGCGCCGACCACGAGGTCGAAGCCCTCCTGCCGCCCGTCCTCGAAATGGACCAGTACGCCGTCCCGGGTTCCCGGGACCACCCGCGTCACGCCCCGGCCCCACTGGACGTCGAGAGGGCCGAGGAGCAGGTCGCGGAGTTGCCCGCGGTCGATCTCGGGATGGGCCCGGTCGTCCGGACCGGGCAGCCAGTCGCGCAGGACCGTTCCGTCCGTGTCCAGGATGCGCATGGCCTGCCCCTCGGGGCGGGACAGCGCCTGGAACTCCGCCAGCAGCCCCGCCTTGTCCAGCGCGAGCTGGCCCAGCCCTTCCTGCAGGTCCAGCGTGCCGCCCGGGGGGCGGGCGTCGGGAGAGGGATCGCGTTCGAGGACGGCGACGGAATGGCCGTGACGGTGCAGGACACGGGCGAAGGTGAGGCCGGCGGGGCCGCTTCCGACTACGGCGATACGATGTCTCATGCCGATACACTGTATTTCTCCGATACGATGCATCGCAACAGAACGGTGTGACCATGACTGTGTGGGACCGGCCGGAGCCGCCGACTCGCCCCGCGCCGCTCGACCGGGAGCGGATCGTCGCGACCGCCGTCGCGCTGGCCGACGAAGGCGGACTGGAAGCGGTGTCGCTGCGCAAGGTCGCCGCCCGGCTGAACGCCGGACCGATGCGGCTGTACGGATACATCGCCACCAAGGAGGAGTTGCTCGACCTCATGGTGGACGAGGTCCAGGCCGAGATCCTCCCCGAGGAGCGATCCGCCGACTGGCGGGAGGCGCTTCGCGTCCTCGCCCACCGCACCAGGCGGACCGCTCTCCGGCACGAATGGCTGGCCGACCTGCTCGGCGGCCGCCCGACCCTGGGTCCGAACGGCCTCGCGGTCACCGAGGCCACGCTGGCCGCCCTGGACGGTCTCGCCGACGTCGACACCGTCATGCGCGCCGTGGAGACCGTCAGCGCCTACTCCACCGGAGCGATCAGGCGCGAGATCGCGAACCTGCGGGCCGAGCGCGCCACGGGCCTGTCCGAACGCGACTGGCAGCGCGCCTACGGGCCGCATGTCACGAGAATGCTCGCCACGGGCCGCTTCCCGGCGCTGGCCAAGGCCGTCCACGACGGCACGGACGTGGACGCCGAGACCTCCTTCGCGACCGGCCTCGACTGGGTCCTCGACGCGGTGGCCGCCAGACTCCCCCGGCCGCCGGCGTGACGACGGGCAGTACGCGTGGTCCCCGACGAGCTCGACGGCCGGGGACCTCCCAGACGTACGGGGGGAGCCCCTTCCCCTCACCCCGACGTCGTGTACAGCCCCTGCGAGGTCAGCGCGGCGTACTCGTTCACCACGAGGGGAGCCGCGCCGGGGTCCAGCTCCCGGTCCCTGCCGGTCCTGCCGTCCAGGACGACGGGATCCCCCGGCCGCCCGTCCTCCAGGAGCCGTCCGTAGACCGCGCCGTGGAACGCGGTCAGGAGCAGCGGCGCCTCGCGGCCCTCCGTGTCGGAAACGCCCCCCACCCGCCACAGTCGCTTGCCGCTCACCGCGTCGTACCCCGACAGCTCTCCGCCCTCGACGGTGCGCGCGAAGCAGAAGGTGTGAGCCGCCCGGTCGTGGACGCACTTCTCGATCTCGTGCAGCCTCTCGCCGAAGCCCTCGACGTCCTGAGGCTTCCCGTCGGACATCCTCAGCACCCGGTCACCGCCGTAGTCGGAGGACTCGCTGATGTGGATCAGCCGGGGAGAGAACGTTCCGATCTCCGCGTCCGAGGTGAAGGTCTCCGACTGCCACCGCTGCTTCCCGGTGGAGGCGTCCAGCGCCGTCATGACGGTCCCTTCTCCGGAGTGGTCCTTGCCCACGACTTTCCCGCCCTGGACGAACCGCCCCTCGAAGTCGGGCCGCTCCCACAGCCGCTTGCCGGTGGCCAGGTCGACTCCGTACGTGGTCGGGTAGTCGGGGCTTCCTCCCAGGACGAGTACGGCCGTGCTTTCCGACACTCCCGCGACTTCGCAGACGTCACCGCCCACAGGTACGTCCAGCGGGGCCCGCAACGCGGCCTGCCCGGAGGTCGCGTCCACCGCGACCAGCTCGAAGGTCCAGCGGTCGGCCGTGGTCCCCGTCCCCTTGATCACCGTGGGAAACACCCCGACCGCCATCCGCTTGCCGCCGACCGTCCCGACCCCCGGCCGCGTCCGCTCACACAGCGGCGCCTTGAACTCCAGGGTGTCCACGCCATAGGTGTCGGGAAGCGCCCCCTGAGGCCCGGCGCCGTCGCCGACCCTCTCGCCGGAGGCCAGGTCGACGACGACGATCCTTCCTCGTTCCGACGCGTACGTGTAGGCCTTCCGGCCGTCCAGCGCGACCGCGCCGACCTCGACGTCCTCCAGGGCCGCCGCACTCGCGGCGCCGAACTTCACGGGAGGATCGTGCGCGACGAGCGGCGCGAGGGTCTCTTCCGGCCGAGTGGTCTCCTCCGGCCGAGCGCTCTCCTCGTGCTCGGCCGTCCTGCTGGGGTGGTCGTCCTTCGCCCCGTCTCCCTGTCCCCCGCCGCACCCGACCACGAACAGCAGCAGCACAGCGGCGACGGCGGCTCTTCCGTGTAATCCAGCGCGCATGTCTCCCCCTCGACTCGGCCCGACTCGGCGTACGCCAGGCCAGTTTCGATCAGCGCGACGGAAGATGCCAGAGAGGTTCGGGCCCGGAACCGACAGAGCACCGGACCGTATGACCGCCTTTCGGTCATCGCCGGTCACCCCCTCCCCGCTCCCCCGCCACGGAGACAGACCGCGCCGGGGCCGGCACGGGGATCGCGAGGCGACGACCGGCCGTGGCACCGAAGGCGTGTGGTGGATGACGGGACTTCAATCGCCGTCGTCCGAAGCCCTGCTCCCCTCGCCGACCCGCACGGAGGGCGGCGCGTCGAAGGCGTCTCGCGCGGGACACGCGCCGGATACCGGACGGGGAGGCGCTTGACCGTCGGCGCGTCGGCCCACGCGCCCGGGCCGGCCGAGGACGACTCCGGTCAGGATCAGGGCCAGTCCGCACAGTTGCCGCACGGTCACCACCTCCCCGGCGACCACGATGCCGAGCAGCACGCCGGTGACGGGGTTGAGCAGCCCGATCAGCCCGACCGTCCCCGCGGGCAGGTGGCGCAGCCCGGTGAACCAGGCCGCGAAGGCCAGCGCGGTGGCGATCAGGGCGACGTAGCCGAACGCGAGGAGCGTCGGTGCCGAGAACGCCGGCGGAGGGCCCTCCACGACTGCCGCGACCGGGAGCAGGAACAGACCTCCGGCGGTGAGTTGCCAGGCGGTCGAGGCGAGCACATCGGCGCCGGCGTCCCACCGTTTGGTCAGGACGTGCCCGAAGGACGACACCAGCATGGCGGCGGCCGAGGCGAGGACTCCCGGCACGCTCACCCCCTCCACGCCGGTGAGCAGTGTGAGACAGACCCCGCCGAGTCCGATCACGGCACCGGCCAGGTGTGTGACGCCGGGCCGCTCGGACACCAGGAGCCAGGCGATGAGCATCATCGTCAGCGGGGAGACCGCGATGACGGTCGAGGCGACGCTCGTCGGAAGCAGCTGGGAGGCGGCGTAGACGAGGACGAAGAACACGCTCATGTTGAGCAGCCCGAGCACCGCGGACCGCCACCACCACGCGCCGCGCGGCCGCTGCCTGCGCAGGGCGAGCAGGACGAGGCCGGCGGGGAGCGCCCGCAGGGCGGCCCCGTAGAGCGGGCGGTCGGCCGGCAGGAACTCGTGGGTGACGAAGTAGTTGGTCCCCCAGGCCACCGGGGCGACCGCGGTCAGAGCCACCCACCGCATTTTGGCTTCCATGGAAGCCATAATAACTTCCTTGGAAGCTATTATGGTGCGCATGAACCAAGGTGAACCGCTGGACCACGTGGCCCGCATCCAGGCCGACTGGCGCCGCGAGCGGCCCGACCTCGACGTCAGCCCACAGGGAGTGATCGGCCGACTGCACCGTCTGGCCGACCGGCTCACCGAGGAACTCTGCCTCGTCTACGGCCGCCACGGCCTCGGCGAAGGAGAGTTCGACGTCCTGTGCGCCCTGCGCCGGGCCGGGGAGCCCTACGAGCGGGCACCGGGCGAGCTCGCCGCGCACACCATGGTCACCACCGGCGCGATGACGAAGAGAATCGACCGCCTGGAGCGAGCCGGACTCGTCACCCGCCGCCGGTCCGACGACGACCAGCGCGGCCGGATCGTCGCCCTCACCACCCCCGGACGTGAACTGGTCGACCGGGCGTTCACCGACCACATGCGGAACGAACACCGCCTGCTGGATCTGCTCACACCCGCCGAAGCCGCGTCGCTCGAAACCCTGCTCACCAGCTGGCTCTCCCGCATGGACCCGGTCGCACCGCTCGATCGACCGGCCCCCGAAAGGTGACGCGGCCCGGACCAGCCGCGTGACGTGGGCGGTCCGGCCGTGCGTCCGGCTGCGCCACAGGCCCCGTACGCGGGAAGGTCACGGCGGCGGCCGGCCCCCGTACTCGGACGCCGAACCGCTCCCACTCGGACTCGACGTGGTGTCAGCCGTGTTCCACCACGCGGAAGGCAAGGCACACGACGACGACGTGGTCATCGACCGATGTCCCCTCCTCGCCCCAGAAGCGGCGGTGCACCTCGCGCCAGTCGTGAAGGGACGCGTCGCCTTCGCCCTCCGCCCTGGCGTGTTCCCAGGTGACCTCGCCGAAGGGCTTCACTTCGACACCGGTGAACATCAGGGTGGCGATACGTCGGCCCGTGTTGTCGAGCAGGGCCTGTCGCTCACCGACGTACTCCAGGCCCTCCATCTCCTGCGCGTACTCGTCGAGCAGACACGTCGTGGCGGTCTTGGTACCCGCCAGAACCAACGAGTTCAGCTCGTCCCGCATGCTCCCCGGCGATCCCAGTTCCAGCGCACGCATGCCGTCGACTCGCGGCCACATCGTCTCTTCACCCCACTCCGGAACGGTCGGCCCGCCGTTCGACAGGCGGCACACGGATGATCATATTCATCCGGAACGGTGGGGAACCGGGCCCACGGGTGAGCCGCTGCTACTCGTCCGAGGCGACTCCACCGTGGCTGCTGCAGGCGCCCTGCTTCCCGATGGAGGGGGAGGACCAACCGTCGGCGCACTTCCCGCTCTGTCCGGACGCCCCGCTCTCGCCGGTCTCGGGGTCCTCGGTGACCTCCCGCTCCTCACCGGATTCCTCTCCCCGGGCGCGGTGGGCGACGACCACGACGGCCACGACAGCCGCGACCGCTCCGGCCCCGACCCCGGCGATGAGCTTCTTGTTGTCCTTCCACAAGCGCTTGACGGTCGCCACAGCGGAGGCGGGCTCGGTCTGATCCGCGTCGGTCTGATCGAGGTCGGTCTGCTGAGTCACGGCGGGGCCTTCCCTGAGCGGTGTCGGTCGTGCGGGTAGTCGTGATGATCGCTGGCCGGCGGCGCCGGTGTCGAACCGACTGCGCCCGCGGCCGCGAAGAGCGGCGTCCACCGGCCTGCTCGCGCGGCGCTGTCCGCGAACCTTCCCCGCGCGAGTGGGGAGCGGCGATGCGGCCTCTGCGGGATGGACGGAACAGGACGTCGCCGAGGAACCATCGAACGCCGTGGACCGACCGGACAGGCCCCAGGGTTCTGCCTAGCGGTGCAGATGGCTCAGAGCCTCATCGCCCACGGGGTAGGGGCGTTCGCGCGGTAGGAGTCGCCGGGCGGCGTCCAGTTCTCCGTCTTGTACATGTCCGTGGATCACGCGGGCGAGCGGTGTGACGTCGGTGAGGGAGACGATCCATTCGTCGGCGTAGCGACGTGCGGCTTCGCCTGCCAGGCCGAGCTGGAGCGATCGGTGGGGAAGCGACTGAAGGCGCAGGTCGCGTTCGGGGTCCCATTGCACGCGCGCAGGAGCCCGGTTCAGTCGGCGTCTCCACGTGTCGCGGTCGGTGTGGAGGCCGTGTTCGTAGTGGGACAGGCAGGCGTGCCGCAGTGCCCACTCGAAGCCCTCCCGGGCTATCTCCACGGCGAGAACACGCTTCTGGCCTTCCTTGGTGCCCCAGCCGCTGCGGTACATCATCCACAGGAACGACGGCTTGATCCACGTCATCCTGTCCCGCTTCCACGTTGCGGGGAATCGCCCCTCCCGGCCGGCGGGCAGACCGATCTCCGGCGGGTACGCCTGGTACACGGTGATGGTGGAGTCCGTATGGAGGGCCCGGATCCGATACGTGGGTTCTGTCACCGGACCAGGGTGATCACTCCCCTTCACGTGCGCCATCGAATTACCGCGGCACGGCGTCGCCGAGTCCGCGGCGGCAGAGGGGAACTACCGTGGAGCGCCCACGCCTTGGGGTGGTTCACGCCGCTCTTTCCGCTCGTGGACCGACGGGCATCGCCTAGCCTGCTCCGCATGTCCGACGACAGCACGCACCCGAGGCGTGACGACCGGCCCGAGGAATCCCGGCGAGTGCGCCTCAGCCGGACGTTCGACGAGGACGCGGAGTCGTACGACCAGGCCCGGCCCGGCTATCCGGCGGAGCTGTACGACGACCTCGCGGAGTTCGCCGGCGCCTGCCCGGGCAGCCGGGTGCTGGAGATCGGCTGTGGGACCGGCCAGGCCACGCGGCCGTTGGCCGAGCGAGGCTGTCGGATCACGGCCGTCGAGGCGGGACCGAGCATGGCCGCGGTCGCCCGCCGCAATCTGGAAGGGGTCGCGGGGGTGGAGATCGTCACGGCGGACTTCGAGAGCTGGCCCCTGCCGGCGGACTCGTTCGACGTGGTCCTCGCCGCGACCTCTTTCCACTGGATCGACCCTGCGGTGCGGGTGGCGAAGGCCGCCGAGGCGCTGCGTCCGGGCGGGGCGCTCGCCGTGGTGCGAACCCAGCATGTGAGGGGCGGTACCGAGGAGTTCTTCATCGAGGTCCAGCGCTGTTACGAGCGGTTCGACCCGGAGACGCCGCCCGGGCTGCGGCCTCCGGATGCCGCCGACGTCGACGGCTCGGACCACGCCCGGGAAGTCGTGCGGAGCGGCGCGTTCGGCCCCACGGTGTTCCGTCGGTACGAGCAGGACCTCACGTACACCACGTCGGAGTACCTGAAACTGCTTCGGACGTACTCCGGCCACCGAGCTCTTCCGGCAGCCGCCAGGAACGGTCTGCTGGGATGCGTCGCGGGCCTGATCGACGGGCGGTTCGGCGGTCGGGTGACCAAGCGCTGTCTCGTCGAGTCGGCGGTGGCACGTCGGCGGTGACTCCGGCCGGCACGCCGTCACGCCCTTCGTCGGTCACGGAGTCCGAGGGAGCGAAGCTCCCCCGGTCAGGGCTTCAGGCCCCCGCGCGTGCGGGGAGCGGGGAGCCGGTCGGTCGCCTGGTCCGCGGCCGGTCGCTGCGGTGTCCTGGGGTCGTGTGGGTGCCTGGGGCGACGCGTACCCGGCCGAGGTCAGCGTGGGGTGAGTCCGTGGATGAGGGCGGTGATGGCGCGGTCGGTGGAGGCGGCCATGTCCACGCGGTCCGGGGACAGCAGCCACTGCACCTGTAGGCCGTCCATGACGGCGATGATCGCGTTGGCGGTGTCCTCCACCGAGGTGTCTCCCTCGATCTCGCCGAGTTCGCATGCCTCCCGGAGGGCCTCGGCGACCATGGCGCGCAGGCCCTCGTAGCGGGTACGGAAGTAGTCCTGGGCGGGATGTCCGTCGGTGACGCTCTCGGCGGACAGCACCGCGTACAGCCGCACGATCCCTTCGCGTCGGGCGTTGCGGGACGTGGTGTCGACCAGGTGTCGCAGGAACGCCAGGCCCCGGGGGCGTTCGGTGCCGAGCTGTTCCATGTCGTCGGCGTCGCGCTTGTCCAGGACGCTGGTCAGCAGGTTCGCCTTGGAGCGGAAGTAGTGCAGCACTCCTGCCTGCGTCAGTCCGGCGAGGTCGGCGATCTCCTGGAGCGAGGCGTTGTTGTAGCCGCGGGCGGCGAACGTGTCCATCGCGATGCGCAGGATGTCCTGCTGCCGCTGCTTGGCCTCCGGGCTGCGGGGCGTACGCGGCTGCGTCTTGCGGTTCGTTCCGCTTACCGACTGGTTACTCACCCGCCCAGCATAGGTCCCTCCGCGCTTTCGGTGATCGACTTCCCGGCACCGGGTGTCCACTGTGACCCGCACCACTTACTAAGTACTTAGCAAGTGTGCTTTCATGTGGCCGTCATCACGACGACACGCCGCTGTCACGGCTCGAAAGGATCTCCATGCCCGTCCCGTCGCCCCCTGCCTCCGACCTCCCGGACCAGCTGGAACAAGTGGATGAGAGCCGCCGGGTCGAGCTGGTCGAGAGCCTGGACCTGGCCGAGAAGGTGCGGCTGCTGACCGGGGCGACCCTGTGGGCGCTGCCCGCGGAACCGCGGCTCGGCCTGCACGCGGTGGTCACCTCCGACGGGCCGCAGGGCGTGCGGGGCACCGGCGAGGTGCCCGGCGAGACCGGTCTGCTGGCGCCCGCCCCGAGCGCGACGGCCGCCACCTGGGACACCGCGCTCGCCGAGCGGCTGGGCCGGCTGTTCGCCGCCGAAGCCCGCCGCAAGAACGTGGACGTGGTCCTCGCGCCGCTGGTCAACCTGCAGCGCACCCCGGTCGCCGGGCGGCACTTCGAGTGCCTCTCCGAGGACCCGCTGCTCTCCGGCGCGCTCGGCGCCGCCCTGGTGCGGGGCCTGCAGCAGGAGGGCGTCGCGGCGTGCCTGAAGCACTTCGTCGCCAACGACTCCGAGACCGACCGTACCCGCTACCGGGCCCGGATCGACGCCCGCACCCTGCGCGAGGTCCATCTCGCGCCGTTCGAGCGGATCATGGCCGAAGCCGGACCGTGGAGCGTCATGGGCGCCTACTCCGGCCTCGACGACGGCACCGAGTCCGCGCCCGTCCTGGAGCACCGGCGGATCCTGCGGGGCGTCCTGAAGGACGAGTGGGGCTTCGACGGCGCCGTGATCAGCGACTGGGCCGCCACGCAGACGGCCGCGCCCGCGGCCAACGCCGGTCTCGACCTCGTGATGCCGGGCCCCGACGGCCCGTGGGGCGCCGCCCTCGTCGACGCGGTGGAGCGGGGCGAGGTGGACGAGGCCGTCATCGACGACAAGGTCCTGCGCCTGATGCGCCTCGCCTCCCGCGTCGGCAAGCTCACCGCCCCCTGGACCCCCGGCGAGCAGCCCCCGCCGCTCCCCGCCGCCCCGCGGCCCGCACCGGCCGGCGAGAGCGACTTCGCCACCCTGCGCGAGGTCCTCACCCGCGGCACCGTCCTGCTGCGCAACGAACGGGACCTCCTCCCGCTCGACACCGGCCGGCTCGGCAGCATCGCGCTGATCGGCCCGAACGCCGTCGAGCCCTACCTCCAGGGCGGCGGCAGCGCCTACGTCCCCGCCGTCCGCACCATCGGCTACGTCGAAGGCATCCGCACCGCGCTCCCCGACGACGTCACGCTGACCGTGCGCCGAGGCGGCTCCTCCCGGCGCCACGCCCCCTTCGTCGACCCCGCCCGCCTCACCGGCCTGCACGCCGCCTACCTGGCCGCCGACGGCACCGCGGTGGGCGAGGAGGTCCGCCCCACGGGGAACTGGGGCTTCTTCCGCGTACCCGACGGCGCGCGCGACGTCGTCCTCACCGGTCGCATCACGCTGGCCGAAGAGGGCGCCCACACCCTGGAGTTCGGCTGCGCCGGGCGTTTCACCGTCGCCCTGGACCACGACGTCGTGCACTCCGGCACGGACGACCGGGGCGTCGAGCTCATCCTCGAGTCCGGCCACAACCACCCCGCCACCCACCGTCACACCGTGCGGGTCGGCGCCACACCGGTCGAACTGAGCCTGCGGATCGACCTGCGCGTCGTCGACGGCGAGGGCTACGGCCGCTTCGTCACCGCGCACGTCCGCCACCAGCCGCCCGGTCCGACCGTCGAGGACGAGATCGCCGAAGCCGCCGAGGCGGCCCGCGCGGCCGACGTCGCGGTCGTGGTCATCGGCACCAACGAGGAGATCGAGTCCGAGGGCTGGGACCGCCCCGACCTGGAGCTCACCACCCAGCAGCACCGGCTGGTGCGCGCCGTGGCCGCCGCCAACCCCCGGACCGTCGTGGTGGTCAACGCCGGCGCCCCGGTCCTGCTGCCGTGGGCCGACCAGGTCCCCGCCCTGCTGTGGCAGTGGCTGCCCGGACAGGAGGCGGGGCACGCGCTCGCCGACGTCCTGTTCGGCCGCGCCGAACCCGCCGGTCGCCTGCCCTGGACGCTGCCCGCCCGCGCCACGGACGTCCCCGTCCCCGACGCCGTGCCGGTCGGCGGTGTCGTCGACTACCGCGAAGGGCTCCACATCGGCCACCGCGCCTACGACCGCGCCGGCACCGGGCCCGCCTTCCCCTTCGGCCACGGCCTGGGCTGGACCACCTGGTCCTACACCGCCGCCGAAGCCCCTGAACCGTCCGTCCCCGCCCCACCGTCCCGCCCCGCCGGCGGGGACGGACTGCCCGTCACGGTGACCCTCACCAACACCGGTCCCCGCCGAGGACGGGAGGTCGTCCAGGCGTACCTCGAAGCCCCTGCCGCACCGGGCGATCCCGTCCGGGTCCTGGCCGGGTTCGCCGTGGCCGAGGCCGAGGCCGGTGAGACCACGACGGTCACCCTGACCGTGCCGTGGCGGGCCTTCCACACCTGGGACGACACCCACCAGCGGTGGCGCCCGCGCACCGGGTCCGGCCGCCTGCGGATCGGCCGGTCCAGCCGCGACCTGCGGCTCGACCTCGACCTCGACCTCAACCTCGACCTCGATCCAGCCCTCGCCCTCGGCATCCACACCGGTGACAGCGGGACCGGACCGACGCCGGCTCCCGCCCGCTGACCCGCGGTCTCGGCCAGCCCTCGGCCACCTCCCGGCCACCCACGCGCTTCCCTGTCACGGCAGGCCGCCTTCTCCCCCGGCGGGCCGACCTCCATGCCCGCCCGGCGCCCCTCCCGGCCCACCCTCCCCTGCCGACCCGCCCCCACCCTGCCGGCCCGGCAGCCCCGTACGCCGCAAAGCTCCGTAAAGCCCCGCAAAGCCCCGCACCCAGGAGTGATGAGCATGTCCCGTACCGCCCGCGTCGTCAGAGTCACCTCCGCCGGCCTCGCCGCCCTGCTGCTCGCCACGGCTTGCGGCCGGTCCGCCGACAGCGGCCCGGACAAGCAGGCCGCCTCCCTCGGCGAGGGTCCGGCCGAGGGCAAGGTCACCATGTGGTCCATGGGCGACCCGGACCCGACCCTGGAGTCCCTGGCGAAGGAGTTCGAGAAGCGGAACCCCGACGCCGACATCCAGATCACGCCCATCCCCTGGGACGCCGCGCACGACAAGCTGACCACCGCGATAGCGGGCGGCAACGGACCCGACGTCTCCCTGATCGGCTCCACCTGGATGGCCGAGATGGCCGCCATGAACGGCTTCGAGGCCACCCCGAAGGAGATCTCCCCCGGCGCCTTCTTCCCCGGCCAGTGGGAGACCACGGAGTACAAGGACACCGCCTACGGAGTCCCCTTCATCGCCGACACCTCGGTGATCTACTACCGCACCGACCTCGCGGAGAAGGCCGGCATCACCCGTCCCGCCACCGACTGGGACGGCTTCTACGAGAACCTCGAAGCCCTCCAGCGGACCGCCGGCAAGCAGAACCCGAAGCTGCGCCACGCCTCGGGCATGCAGACCGGCTTCAACGCCTGGCTGTTCTGGCTGCCCCTGGTCTGGCAGTCCGGCGGGGACATCTACGACCCGAAGACGAAGACGTTCACCTTCGACAGCCCCGAGGTCACCCAGGCCCTGGAGTACTACGGCAAGATCTTCCGGAACAAGATGGCGCCGACGGACAAGACCGACGGGCAGCAGGGCTTCCGCGACGGTCTGATCGCCACCCTCCAGCAGGGCGCCAGCGTCGGCGGCAACCTCCACAAGGACAGCCCCGAACTCGACGGCGCCTGGCAGACCATGCCGCTCCCGGTCGGCCGCGACGCCGCGGGCCTGGCCGGCGGCAGCGACCTCGCCGTGTTCAAGAGCAGCGACAACAAGGACGCCGCCTGGAAGTTCGTCCGCTTCCTCACCGAGGCCACGAACCTCGCCACCTACGGAGCCGGCACCGGACAGCTGCCCGCCGCGATCGGTGCCTGGAGCGACGAACGCATGACGAGCAACGCCAAACTCGCCGCCTTCCGCAAGCAGCTCGACGTCACCAAGGCCCCGCCGGCGCTCACCACCTGGCAGCAGATCGCCTCGGCCATCGACTCCGAACTGGAGAAGCTCGCGCTCGGCAAGGCCGGCGTCCAGGACGTGCAGAAGGCCCTCCAGTCCAAGGCGACCTCCATCGGCACCGGACGCTGACCTGCGGCCCGGCCCGCCCCCGTACGGACGGAACGAACCTCCATGTCCCTCACCCCGACCCCCGCCGCCACCGGGCGGCGCGGGCCCAGGACCTCCTCCCCCGCGGCCCGGCGCCAGAGCCGCGCCGCGTGGACCCTGGCCCTGCCGTTCCTCGCCCTGTTCGCCGTGTTCATGCTGCTGCCGGTCGCCTGGTCGCTGCTGATGAGCGTCACCGACACCAAGAGCGCGGACCTTCGGACCCCGTTCGCCGTCGGCTTCGTCGGCCTGGACAACTACGTCGAGCTGTTCCAGGACCCCGTCTTCTTCACCGCCCTGCGCAACACCGGTGTCTTCGTCCTGTTCGGGCTGCCCCTGACCCTCGCGGCGGGCCTGGCCGCCGCCGTCGTCCTCGACCGGGGCATCCGCGCCTTCCGGGCCGTCTTCCGCGTCGGTCTCTACCTGCCCGTCGTCACCAGCGTCGTCGCCATCGCCGTCGTGTGGAAGACCCTCCTCGAACCCCGCGCCGGCCTGGTCAACACCGTGCTCGGTCGGGTCGGGATCGACGGCCCGGCCTGGCTGGCCGACACCCGCTTCGCGCTCCCCGTCATGATCGTCATGGCGGTGTGGCGCAATCTCGGCACCGTCATGATCATCATGCTGGCGGGGCTCCAAGGAGTGCCGCAGTCGCTCATGGAAGCGGCCGAGCTCGACGGCGCGGGCCCGTGGCAGCGGTTCCGGCGGATCACCTTGCCGCTGCTGCGCCCGGCCCTCCTGCTCACCTCGGTCACCACCGGCATCGGCTACCTGCAGTTCTTCGACGAGCCGTTCGTGATGACGAACGGCGGCCCGCTGGACTCCACGCTGTCCGCCACGATGTTCTCCTACCGCCAGTTCGGCTACGGCAACTACGACTACTCCTCGGCGGCCAGCTACGTCGTCTTCGTGCTCATCGCAGCCCTCACCGTGCTGCAGTTCCGCGTGATGCGGGAGAAGGACTGACCCATGGCCACCTCCGCCACCTCCGCCACCAGCGCCCTCGCCGACTCCCGCCCCGCCCGCCGGCGCCGGACACGGCAGCGCTGGGGCAACCCCTGGCTCTACCTGCCCATGACGGGCGCCCTGATCGTCATGCTGGCGCCCTTCCTGTGGATGCTGTCCGGCTCCTTCAAGCCCGAAGCCGACATCCGCAGGGTGCCGCCGGTCCTCATCCCCACCGACCCGACCACCGCGAACTACGCCGAACTGTTCGACAGCCTCGACTTCGTCGGCATGTTCGCCAACTCCCTCGCCGTCGCCCTCGCCGTCACCGCGGGCAATCTGCTGTTCTGCTCGATGCTCGGCTACGCCCTGGCGAAACTGGAGTTCCGCGGCCGCAAGGCGGTCTTCGCCCTGGTCCTGGCCACCCTGATGGTCCCCGGCCTCGTCACCTTCGTGCCGCTGTACGTGCTGACGACCGGCCTCGGGCTGACGGACTCGCTCCTCGGGCTGATCCTGCCGTTCCTCGCCGCGCCCTTCGGCGTCTTCCTGATGCGCCAGTTCATCGGTTCGCTGCCCGACGAGCTCATCGACGCCGCCCGCATGGACGGCTGCGGAGAGATCGCGATCTTCCGGCGGATCATCCTGCCGATGACCACGCCCGCTCTCGCCACCCTGGGCATCATCAGCTTCCTCGGATCCTGGAACAACTTCCTGTGGCCCCTGGTCGTCGCCCAGAACGAGGACCAGTACACGCTGCCCGTCGGTCTCGCCCTCGTCAGCAGCGGCCAGGACTTCACCCGTTACGGCGTCCTCCTCGCCGGCGCCGCCGTCGTCCTCCTCCCCGTCCTGGTCGTCTTCCTCCTCTTCCAGCGCCACTTCATCGCCGGCATCGCCACCACCGGCCTGAAGTAGCCGCGCGCCACCGGCCGGTCCCACCCCTCGCACCCGCCGAGCGTCACGCCGCGCCACAGCCCGCACCCGGCAGGCAAGCGCCGGACGAGCCCCACCGGGCCACCACACCACCGCCGCCGCACCACCACCGCGGCAGAGCGGGCGCACCACCCTTCGATCTCCGGTCGGCCGGGGCGGGCACCGAAGTGCCCCGCCCCGGGCGACCGGGTGCACCACCCCTGCGAGACCCGGCCATCCCCGTCAGGGCCCCGATCGGACATCGGGGCAGGCCGGCGCGTCACACCTCGTACCAGGTCACCCCCACCGAAGGAGAGCCGCACCGTGTCCATCCGAACGATCCCCAGAGCGCGCGCCGCAGGCGCAGCCCTGATCCTCGCCGTCTCCGGCCTCGCCGCCGCGGGTACCGGCACCGCCCAGGCCGCCGACGCCACCGCCCAGGTCTGGGTCACCACCGCGGACGGGTCCAGGAAACTGGCAGTCGAGACCGTCCCCTTCGGCAGCTCCGCGCAGCCCGTCGACATCCGCGTCGACGCGAGCAGCAAGAGCCAGAAGTTCACCGGTGCCGGCGCCTCGATCACCGAAGCCTCCGCGCACCTCATCCAGAGCCTGCCCGCCGACAAGCGCGCCGACCTGATGAAGTCGCTGTTCTCCCCCACCGACGGCATCGGGCTGAACTACCTGCGCCAGCCGCTCGGCTCGACCGACTTCAACTCCGGCGGCTTCTACACCTACGAGGACACCAAGGGCGCCTTCTCCCTCGCCCGCGACCAGCAGCAGATCATCCCGGTCATCAGGCAGGCGACCGCCTACAACCCCTCGATCCGCTTCATGGGCTCGCCCTGGTCGCCCCCGGCGTGGATGAAGACCGGCAACTCGCTCAACGGCGGCAGCCTCAAGACCGACCACTACCAGGCGTACGCCGACTACCTGGTCAAGGCGATCAAGGCGTACGGGCAGCAGGGCATCACCCTCAGCGACCTCACCGTCCAGAACGAGCCCGAGTTCGCCACCACCTACCCGTCGATGTCGATGACGTCGTCCGAGCAGGCCGCGTTCCTGAAGGTCCTCGACCGGACCCTGACCGCCGACGGGCTGCCCACCAACGTCCTGGCGTACGACCACAACTGGGACCACCCGAACTACCCCGTCGAGGTCTTCGACGCCACCCAGGGCATCCCGCGCGTCATCGGCGCGGCGTTCCACTGCTACGGCGGGGCCCCCTCCGCGCAGCAGCAGGTCGTCAACGCCGGCAAGCGGGTCTTCTTCACCGAGTGCTCCGGCACCGACACCGCCAACACCTTCGCCGACACCCTGCAGTGGCACTCCGAGAACCTCGTCGTGCAGAACATGCGCAACGGCGGCGAGACGGTCGTCAACTGGAACCTCGCCCTCGACCGGAACGGCGGCCCGCACCAGGGCCACTGCACCAACCGGTGCAACGGCGTCGTCGAGATCGCCGACGGCAACGTCACCCGTGGCGCCGAGTACTACGTGCTGGGCCACGTCACCAAGTTCGTCAAGCCCGGCGCCACCCGCGTCGGCTCCACCAGCCAGGGCGCCGGCGGCGTGCAGAACGTCACCTTCCAGAACCCCGACGGCTCCTTCGCGACCTTCGTCGTCAACACCGCCGCCGGCTCCCAGCGCTTCTCGCTGACCGAAGGCGGCAAGAGCC
This sequence comes from Streptomyces sp. NPDC056503, assembly GCF_042794995.1. Lineage (NCBI taxonomy): Bacteria > Bacillati > Actinomycetota > Actinomycetes > Kitasatosporales > Streptomycetaceae > Streptomyces > Streptomyces sp. NPDC056503. Next base: position 14,686 of record NZ_JBHTST010000048.1, on the reverse strand, counting down.
TCGCGTACACCCTCCCCGCCGGCGCCATCGCGACCATCACCTGGACCGGCGGCACGACCGGCCCGGACCCGGCCGGCCCCATCGACCCCGCCGCCTGGTACCGCGTCGTCAACGCCGGCAGCAACGCCTGCCTGGACGCCGCCGACTGGGGCACCGGTGACGGCACCGCCCTGCAGCAGTGGGCCTGCGGCACCGGCGGCAATCAGAAGTGGCAGCTCCGGCCCACCAGCGACGGCTACTACCAGGTCGTGAACCAGTTCAACAACCGTGTCTGGGACGTCGACGGCGGCCCCGGCGCCACGGCCAACGGCACCAAGGTCCACCTGTGGACCTCCTTCGCCGCCACCAACCAGCAGTGGCGCCCCGAGCCCACCGGCACCAACGGCCAGTACCGCTTCGTCGCCCGCCACAGCGGCAAGTGCCTCACCGTCGACAACGGCTCCACCGCCAACGGCGCCCGCCTGGCCCAGCAGCCCTGCGCCGCCTCCCATGCCCAGAGGTTCTCCCTGACCGGCTGACCCGACCTCCACGAAGCCACACAGCGGGGCCCGGCACACCACCGGGCCCCGCCCCCGGTCGGCCCCGGGGTCCGCTCGGATACGGGCCGCGCGGCAGCCGGTCAGGAATCGAGAAGCCCTGGGCACGGCACGGCCCCTAGCGTGATGGTCATGGCAACCACCGCTTCCACCACCGGCAACACGTCCCTCGCTTCCGTCACCCTCGAGGTGGCCGACCCCGAGGCCTCCCACCGCTTCTACAGCGCCTTCGGCGTGGACACGTACCTGAGCCTGCGGGCGTCCGAGGCGGGCTCCACCGGATTCCGCGGCTTCACTCTGGCGCTCACGGTGTCCGGTCCGGCCACCGTCGACGGCTTCGTCGGCGCCGCCGTGGCCGCCGGCGCCACGGTCCTGAAGCCCGCCAAGAAGTCGCTGTGGGGCTACGGCGGCATCATCCAGGCGCCGGACGGGACCATCTGGAAGATCGCGACCTCGGCGAAGAAGGACACCGGCCCCGACACCCGCGAGATCGACGAGGTCGTCCTGCTGCTCGGCGTCGAGGACGTGAAGGCCACCAAGCAGTTCTACGCCGACCGGGGCCTGACCGTGGCCAAGAGCTTCGGCGGCAAGTACGTCGAGTTCGCCCCGGGCGAGTCCAGCCCCGTCAAGCTGGCGCTGTACAAGCGCCGCGGCCTGGCCAAGGACCTCGGCGTCCCCGACGACGGGACGGGCTCGCACCGCATCGTCCTCGGCGGCACCGCCGACGCCTTCACCGACCTGGACGGGTTCGTCTGGGAGGCTGCCGCGTAGCTCGCCCGCCCGCCCTGTGCCGTCCCGGCTCCCGGCCCCGCGGACACCGAGGCCCCGAGGTCCCAAGGCCCCGAGGTCGTGGCCGCCGGGCCTCAGGGCCTCCGGGACCGTGTTCCGGGATGTGGGTCCCCGACGCGCCGCGGGCGGACTCCGCCGGGTGGCCCGGGGCCATCTGGGCCACTCTCGTCGCGGTGCGACCCGCCACGTGGTGGGCTGAGGTCGAGGGGAGTGCCCCACAAGCCGATCTCCGGGGCGGCCGGAACATGACGATGATCATCACTGTGGTGGCGATGGCCGCGGCCCTCGCGGCCGGTCTGTTCGCCAATCAGGTCCGCCGTCGCCGGCGCGCGGGCGACGCCGACGGCGACGGCGAGGAGGCGTCCGTCAGCGATCTGATCAGCCCGCTGGAGACCCTCGCCGTCCTCCTGGTGGCCTTCGTCATCGTCGTGGCGGCCGAGTCGTACGGCGCCGCGTCCACCGCCGTGGAGGCCGAGGCCGGTCGGGTGGACCAGCTCTACGAGGTGGCCGACTACGCCCCGGAGCCACAGCGCGAACGGCTCCAGGCCGCCGCGGTCTGCTACGCCCGTGCCATCCAGGCCGTGGAGTGGCCCCTCATGGCCGAGGGCGGCGCGAAGTCCCCGTACGCGTCCGTGTGGTCCACCGGCTTCCGCACGCACTTCAAGGAACTGGCCCACCAGGACGACGCCACCTTCGGGCTCCTGGTCGAGGCCGACGACGAACGCTCCAAGGCCCGGCAGGCGCGGATCTCCGAGGCGACCCCGGCGATCCCGCCGTTCGTCTACTGGTTCATGGTCGTCGCGCTCGCCGCCACCGTCGGGGCCTTCGCCTTCGGTCTGCCCCGCGAGCGCGGGCCCTCGCACCTCATCCTCCTGTGCGTCCTCGCCGTGCTGTTCACCGGGTCGCTGCTCCTGATCGAGGACATCGACACGCCCTTCTCGGGTCAGATCAGGATCACCAACGAGTCCATGCGCGAGACCGCGGAGGACATCTCCGAGGACTTCGCCGTCGACCACCCCACCAGCACACTGCCGTGCGACGCGGACGGGCAGCGCCGACCGGCCTGAGGCCTCCCCCGCGTCGCTCCCTCACAAGCCCGGTCGGGCCTGACGGTCCCGTGCGGCCCGTCGGGTGAGCAGGGCGGTGCGGTGGGCCTCGCCGGTGGCGAGGTCGAGGACGGTCCACGCCATGGCCAGGCCGCCTTCGAGGACGGCCAGGTCGGCTGCCGGTGTGGTGCCGTACCGGGTGAACTCGGGGTTGTGCATGACGGCGTCGCCGCAGTCGTAGCCGATCATGGGGTGGATGGTGGGGACGAGGTGCGAGACGTTGCCCATGTCCGTCGATCCGCCGCGCAGGGCCGGGTCGACGTCCCGCACGGCGCGTCCGAGGTCCCGGGCCGCGGACAGATAGCTTCGCGCGATGTCGAGGTCCTGGCGCAGGTCGGCGTAGTCGTTCCCGACCGCTTCCAGGGCCAGTTCGGCGCCGGTGGCCAGGGCGCCGGCCTCGAAGCAGGCGCGGACGCGGACCTGGAGCTCGCGCAGCTCCTCCATGGTTCCGGCGCGGCAGTCGTAGTCCGCGGTGGCCCGGGCCGGGATCACGTTCGCGGCGTCACCGCCGTGCGTGACGACGCCGGAGACGACGGCGCCGGGAAGCATCTGCTGGCGGTGGGCGGCGATGGCCACCTGCGCGATCATCATCGCGTCGGCCGCGTTGATCCCGCGGTCGGGCATCGCCGCGGCGTGGGCGGCGCGCCCCGTGTAGCCGACCTTCCAGCTGCCGATGGCCTGCGAGGTCATGCCCACGGCGTCCTGCGGGGCGGCGTGGACCATCATCGCGGCCGCCACGTCGTCGAAGGCGCCGGCCCGCAGCATGTCGACCTTGCCGCCGCCCGATTCCTCGGCCGGGGTGCCCAGCAGCTTCACGGTGATGCCGAGGTCGTCGGCGTACGGGGCCAGGGCGAGGGCGGCCGCCACCGAGGCGGCCCCGTTGACGTTGTGGCCGCAGGCGTGGCCGATGCCGGGCAGCGCGTCGTACTCGGCGCAGATGCCGACGACCAGGTCCCCGCTGCCGGCGGTGGCCCGGAACGCGGTCGGCAGTCCGTACGCGCCGCGCTCGGTGTCGAAGCCGGCGGCTTCGACGAGGTCGGCGATGCGCCGGGCCGACCGGTGCTCCTCGTACGCGAGCTCGGGGTCGGCGTGCAGGGCGTGGCTGAGGTCCCGTACGTCGTCGCGGCGGGCTTCGAGGACGGCGCGGGTGCGCTCTCGCAGGCTGGTCGCGGCGGTCATGCGCGCTCCTTCTCGGGCTGGGTGGTGCGGTAGAGCAGGGCGATCGCGGCGCCGGCGACGGACACGGCCGCGCAGAGGGTCCACGAGGTGGTGTAGGCGCCGAGTGCGGGCAGGGCCCGACCGGGGGCGGTGTGGCCGGCGAAGACGGTGAGGACTGCGGCGGCGCCGAGGGAGCCGCCGACGTTGATCAGGAGTTCGTTGATGCCGGAGCCGACGGCGGTGCGGTCGCGCGGCACGGACTCGACGGCGAGGGTGCGGGTGGAGTGCTGCATGAAGCCGGTGCCGAGCCCGGCCACGGCCGTGCCGACGAGGAAGGCGACCAGATGCGTGTGGCCGACGGCGGAGAGCACGTATCCCCCGGCCATCAGCAGGGACCCGCACACGAGGGTGAGCCGGTCGGACAGGGCCCTGGCCACGGCCGGCGCGATCAGCGCGCCCGCGGCGAGGGCCAGGAGGTTGGGGAGCATGGCCAGGGCGATGGCGAAGGGGTCGAGGCCGGGGCCGTAGCCGTCACGCGCGGTGCTGCTGCCGAGGAAGACCGGGTTGGCGACCTGCAGGCCCAGCATGCAGAAGGTGAAGGTCAGCGTGACGAGGGAGACCACCGCGACGTTGCGGCGACGGAACATCCGGACGTCGATCATCGGCTCGACGGTCCTCAGCTCCACCCGGACCCACAGCGCCGTCACCGCCGCGCCGCCGATCAGACAGCCCAGCGTGCGCGGGGAGCTCCACTCCCAGCCGGGGGTGCCGCCGAGACCCAGCCCGAGCATCACGGCGAGCAGACCGACGCAGAGCAGGGCCCCGCCCGCCCAGTCGACCCGTCCGCCCGGCCGGTGGTCCGACTCCGGCAGCAGGCGCCAGCTGAGGACGAACGCGAGGGAGGTGGCCACCGCGGGCACCCAGAGGGCGGCCGTCGGGCTGTCCACCGAGCGGGCCACGAGCCCGCTGGTCACGAGCCCGAGGGCCAGGCCGCCCACCAGGGCGGCGACCATCACGCTGATCCCCTTGCGGCTCTCGGCGTCTCCCGACCGGTTGCGCAGGATGCCCACGAGCAGCGGGAAGAAGCCGGCGAAGGCGCCCTGGAGGATCTGCCCGACGAGCAGCGTCGGGAAGTCGCGTGAGGCTCCGACCAGGAGGGAACCGAGGAGGACGATCGCGAGGTTCCAGCGCAGCACCCGGCGATGGCCGTGCAGGTCTCCCATCCGGGAGAGGACGGGGGTGAAGGCGACGCTCGCGAGGAGGTTGGCGATGCTGATCCAGTTCAGGTCCGCGGCGGACACCCGCAGGGTGTCGGTGAGGCTGCGCAGGATCGGGGAGAGGAAGCCCTGCGTGATGCCGCTGGAGAGCTCGACGAGGATCACGGCGGTGATCACCGCGACCGCGGGTGTGGGACGCACCGGGACTCTTGGGGCGGCGGAAGGCGCGACGGTTTCCGTCATACGTATCACCTGTTCGGTGGCTGGCCCTCGCGGGCGGGCAGGGGGTGACGTGGCAGGGGTGGTGTGGCAGGGGTGACGTGATGGGGGTGACGTGGCAGAGGCCGTGGGGAGGATGCCGGCGCGCGGCCGGCGGGTCGTGCGGCCGGGCCGTACGCCTCGCGGTCCGCACACAATGTCGCCAACCTGGCCGGACCACGACAAGAGTCGGCGGTGGAGTCGGGGGAAGGAGACAATCGAGGCCCCCAAGACGGCGGATACTGGCGGGACACGGCGGAGTCCGACGGCAATCGGACAGCTCGTGGGAGGCCGATCGCGCCGTCCCGTACGGTCCGCCGGAGAACCGGCTCGCAGGAAGGAGCGGCCCGTGACCGTCCCCTACACGGGTCCGCTCGCCCTGGACGCCGTGGACCACACGGTGCTCCGCGCGCTGCACCGCAATCCGCGGGCCGCCTTCGCCGAGATCGGCGTGGCCGCGGGGGTGCACGAACGGACCGTGGCCCGTCGGCTCGAACGGCTGACCGCCACCGGACGGGTCCGCTTCACCGCCGCGCTGATCCCCGAGTACCTCGGCGAGGGCGTGATCGCCGAGCTCGCCGTACGGTGCGCGCCCGGCCGCGTGCACGAGACCGCGCTGGCACTGGCCCGCCGCGCGGACACCCGGTCGGTCGAGGTCGCCACGGGAGACCTGGAGGTCTACGCCGAGATCACGGCCCCCGACCACGACGCCCTGCTCACGCTGATCGACTCCGCGATCGGCCGGCTCGACGGCGTCGTCGACGTGCGCTCCCAGGTGGTGCTGCGGCTCCTGCTGACGGCCAGCGACTGGGCACCGTACGACGAGCGGCCGACGGAGGTGCGCCGCCGGGTCATGGACGGCCTGCCCCTGCCCGAACCGCCCGGCGTGGACGATCTGGACCGGCGCCTCGTCGCGCTGCTGGGTACGGACGCCCGCATGTCCACCACCCGCCTCGCGCAGGCCCTGCGGGTGGGCGAGACGACGGCCCGCCGGCGGCTCGCCCGGCTGATGGCCTCGCACGTGCTGCATCTGCGGCTGCACGCCGACCCGTCCGTCCTCGGCTATCCGGTGGAGGCGCGGTTCCGGCTCGCCATCGCCCCGAGCCGGCTGGAGGCCGCGCTCCGTCTCCTCGCCCGCGAGCCGGCCGTCCGGCATCTGGTCCTCACCACCGGCACCAGCAACGTCCTGGGGTACTCCAGCCATCGGGACACCCGTGACCTGCACGCCTTCACGACCCGGGTCTTCGCCCTGCTGGACGGGGCGACCGCGACGGAGACGGCCGTCCTCATGCGGACGTACAAGCGGGCGGGCATCGCCGAGAGGCCTCCGGGACCGCCGCCGAGACCGTAGGACCTCATCGCCGGGTCAGGTCACGACGCTCCCCGGACGGCCGCGGCGGCGCGCTGCTCCCCGCGCGGCGTCGTGCCCCGGCTGTCGCGGGATCGAGCCCGGTGCGACGCGTACGAGAGTCGCCGTCGCCTGGCGCAAGAACGACCAGAACTCCCTAATCACGAACCTGCCGGCCGTCCTCGGCCAAGAGGGGCCGGACAGTCCCCGACGAGTTCGCGCACGGTAGGACCGTCTCGTAGGGAACGTGTCGTAGGGACCGCCTCTCAGATCCGTCCGTGCCCCGGCCCGTGCCTGACGTGGGCCGGGTGGGCCGCACCGACCTCGACGCGGTTCTCGTCCATGCCGTTGACGATCCGCAGGCAGCCGCCGGTGAAGACGAACTCCACCGCCACCGTGCCGGCCGCCAGGTCACGTTCCGCGGGACACCACTCCAAGAGCCTCACCTCGGCCAGTTCCCGGCCGACGAACGATTCGAGGCGCTCGTCTTCGCGAGACCACCGCGGTGTGAACCCGGCTTCCTCCCACCCGGTGATGGCCGCCGTGGTGTCGATCGTGTCCCAGCCGATCGAGAGTTCGTCGAACTTCCAGTGGCAGACCTCCACCTGAGCACCTTCGAAATCCAGCACCACCGGGCAATCGGCGAACCAGTCCCCGTCCTCGGCGAACCGCACCAGCGCGAACCACGTCAGCCGCCTGTCGGCCAACGCCGCCAGGCGCGATCCGTGCGCCCGGCGAATCGCGTCGATCCCGACCCGGAACGTCGGCGCGAAACCGGAGATCCCCATATCCACGAGACCCGATTCTCCCCTCCGTCCGGCTCGGCGGCCGACACGGGCCGGCCGAGAGGAGCCACGGCACCCCCTCTACCGGAGCGGGTGCGGTACGACCACGATCTGTACGTCGTCCTCGTACACGACCCGGCCAGGGTCCTCGGAACGAAGGACCCGGAAGTCGACGCCGTGCGCGGTCAGGATCTCCGGATAGCCGGGGACACGGGCGAGGAGGTGAGTGGCCGACGGCTTGAACCATGCCGCCGCACCGGGGTTGGTCTCGTCGTCGTAGACGCTGGGGTCGACGGTCGAGGGGTCGGTGTAGGCGGCGTCGTACCAGATGTTGTTGCTGCGGCGGAACGACTCCTGCTCGTCGGAGAGCCTCCCCTCCCGCGCCAGGTTGTTGACGAGCCCGAAGACGCCGGTGAAGTGGCCTCGACCGTTTTGATGAGGCGACTGAAAACGTACGTATCGGATGGCCTCGCCGCCACCGTCGTCCCTCTCCATCGAAGCATCCTTCCATCCACCATCCGCCATTCGCCATCTGCCATCCGGCGTCCGGCGTCCGGCGTCCGGCGTCCGGCGGCGCGGCGAGTGACGTGAGGGCCGTCGTCCCGTCGGCGAGGACAAGGCCGAGGCCCCGGGGGTTCGCCCGGGGCCTCGGTCGGTGTCGGTGCCGGGTGGGTCAGGCGAGCTGCCGGACCGAGCCCCAGGTGGTTCCGCCGACGGTGACGGGGAGCTGGCTGTTGATGGTGCCGTCGCCCTTGCCGCTGTAGTAGTGGAGGGTGCCGTCGTTCCACACGGTCTTCAGGTCGGCGTTGCCGTCCTTGTTGAAGTCACCGGCGGTGAGGTGCTTGATGGTGGACCAGGTGGTGCCACCGATCATGGTGGTTCCGGCGTTGAGCTGGCCGTCGCCCTTGCCGGTGTACAGGTGGAGGGAGCCGTCGCCCCAGATCGCCATGAGGTCGGCGGCGCCGTCCTTGTTGAAGTCACCGGCGGCGATGTGCTTGACGGTGAGCCAGGTGGCGGCGCCCTGCGAGACGGTGACGCCATTGTTGAGCTGGCCGTCGCCCTTGCCGGTGTAGACGTGGAGGGTGCCGTCGCCCCAGATGGTGATGAGGTCGTCGACGCCGTCCTTGTTGAAGTCGCCGGCGGCGATGTTCTTGATCGGCAGCCACGTGTCGCCGCCGAGGGCGACGGTGCGCTGGGTGTCGACGGTGCCGTTGCCCTTGCCCGGGTAGTAGTGCAGCGTGCCGTCGCCCCAGATGGACATCAGGTCGGCGATGCCGTCGCCGGTGAAGTCGCCCTTGGTGAGGTGCTTGATCGTGGACCAGGTGGTGCCGCCGATCAGCGGGATCTGGTTGCCGAGCTGCCCGTTGCCGAGGCCGGGGTACGCGTGCAGGGTGCTGTCGTCCCAGACCGCGGTCAGGTCGGAGATCTTGTCGCCGGTCATGTCGCCCTGCGCGCGGAACGCGGTCGACGTGATCCAGGAGCGCACGTCGTCGGTCCGGGTGGCGACGGCTCCGGTCCGGGTCTCGAGGGAGTCGGTGCCGAGGCAGCCGCCCTGCCAGGACTTGGCGGCGACGGCGACGAGCTCGCGTACGGTGCCGTTCACGCGCACGACCGGGCCGCCGGCGTCACCCTTGCACAGCCCGGCTTCCGCCGAAGCGGTGAGGTCGACCGAGTCCGTGCCCACCGTGGCGGCGGTGAAGGCGGCCGTGTGCAGGCGGTCGGGGACCCACATGGTCTTCGTCCGGCCGTAGCCGGCCGCGCGCAGTTCCTGACCGTCGACGGCGGGCGTGGTGGCCAGGGCCACGGGCTGGACGTTGTTGACCCGAGCGGAGAGCCTGACCATGACCAGGTCGCGGTCGGGGTGTGCCACGAGCGCGGTCGCGGTGCGTACGGCGCCGGCCGTGGTCTGGGTGAGGTCGGGGCGGCCGACCGTGACCTTCGTGGTGGCCTGGGGCTTGCCGGGCACGGCGCCGGTGGCGTCGGCGAAGCAGCTCTTGGAGGACAGGACCCACTGCGGGGCGACGAGCGCTCCGCTGCAGGCGCGGTCGGAGGCGCCGACGAGGATGTGGGCGCTGTACGGGTGGGAGGCGGCGTCAGAGTCGATGCTCTGCACGGCCTGGGACGGCGAGCTCACGAGGCTGGCGGCCAGCGCGGCGATGGCCGCGCCGCCGATCCAGGTCGCGCGGGTGCGCGCGTGGGACATGACGAACTCCTGCGGATGGTTCGGATCCGTCAGGTGGCGAGGTGGCGTCCGGAGCGCGGCCGAGACGCGCTCCGGGCCTCGCTGCACCGGCGACGGGAAGAAGTGGTTGCCCTGGAATGGGCGGGCGGGCGGCCCGGGCTGGACTTGACGCCGGTGACACCGCGGCGGCGGACGCTCCGGGCCTCCGTCGGTGGGGGGCCGGGCCGGGGGCCTGGGGCAGGCGTCGGGGCAGGGGCCGGGGCCGGTAAGCCTTCCGGCCGAGCCGGGTGGCGTCAGCCGGTGATGCGGAGCTCGACGAGTGTGGTCGGCGCGTCACCGAGTCCCTCGCCGACGCCCACCATCTTGTCCTTGCCGACGTTGACCGTCTGGGCCTTCCCTTCGGCGGTCAGATCCGCGCTGATGGAACGGTCGGTCGTCTGCAGGGCGAACACTTCCGGGACTTCCAGCGTCAGGAAGCCCGTGGCCGCCGTCGCCCGGAAGCAGAACTTGTCTTCCTTGTCGCTGGTGCGGCTCCAGATCGTGATCTGGTCGGCGGTCTCGCCGCACGTGGCCACCAGGATGTGTCCGTCGCCCCGGAGCAGCTTGAGCTTGGTGTCCTGAAGGATCCGGGCTGCGTCGGGGTAGTTGAAATCTTCAACCATGCCCGGCATCTCGGTGGCCGTCTCGGCCGTCATGACGCTCGCGGTGGCGGCCTGCGGAGCCGCCTGGGCGCCGGTGGCCATGGTCGCGGCCGCGAGGCATGCGGCCACAGCGCCGGCGGCTCCGAGAACGACCGCCTTACGGATCGGCGATATCGCCATCTTGTACTCCCCTCCCTGAAACACGAAACAAGCGGTCCCCCTCCGCTTGGCGGAAGTAAAGCACAAGGTTGACCTGGACACGCAGGAGCCTCCCGTCCGTTCGCGGTGCCGGAAGCCGGACCGCCAGGCGACCCCGGACCCGGCGCGGCCACTTCGCCCCGACCATGAAAAGTACAGGTCATGCCTGGTCAGGGGCATGACAGTGCTGCACGAGGGGCCTGAGTGGAGGACACCGGCGGCCACTTATGCTGTGCCTCCATCAGTCGCCGCCGGCCTCGGGAGCCGGCATCCATGGGGAGGGATCGTCCGTTGAGACGAGGTTCCGCTTTGCGGTTCAGAACAGCGTCACGTCGTCACGTGAACATGCTGGAGAGGGGGAAGAACGGGGGGATCCTGCGCCATTCGGGCTTCTTGCCCTCCATGCGCCTCATATGCCTGAGCCTCCTGCTCACGCTGCTCGTCGGCGGCATCGGTCCCGCCCCGGTGGTGCAGCAGGCCGCCGCGGTCGACGGAACGTCGTCCGGGGAGCCGGCTGACATTCCGGCGACGGACCGGGGGCGGGTCGTCGAGCTGTGGAGGGCCGGCGGGCCGGGCGTGAAGGCCGCCGCCGAAGTCGCGCTGATGGGCGCAGACGCCGATGTGCGGCGGTTCCTCGACCACGAGAACGCCGTCAAGCAGGCCAGCGACAGCCGGGTGGCGGGCTTTCAGATCCACTCCGCCGGCGGCCGCGCGGTGCGCGCGGCAGCGGAACTGGCCCTGAACGGCACTTCCGAGGAGCTCGACGCCTTCCTGAAGGACGGCTGGAAGGCCCCGCTCGAAGAGGACCAGCGTGTCCGGGCCACCCAGATCATGTCCGCCGGCGGCCGGGGTGTGAAGGAAGCCGGCGCCACGGCGATGAGCGGCACCATCGAGGACATCCGGACCTTCATCGCCGAAGGGCAGTACGCCGCCCAGGACGAGGACGACCGGGTCCAGACCGTCCAGATCATGAGCGCCGGCGGCCCCGCCGTACGCGACGCCGCCACCACCGCCCTCAAGGGCGATATCCAGGACATCCGCGAGTTCCTGGAGGTCGGTCAGCACATCGCCCGGGCGCGCGACCAGGAGCTGGCCACCGTCTCCGAACTCGCCGCCCTCGCCGAGGAAGCGGGCCGCCAGGCGAAGAAGGAGACCGAGGCCGCCAAGGAGGCCTCCAAGCGCGCGATCGACGCGACCGCCCTCGCCAAGAAGGAGGCCGAGAAGGCCGCCGCCGAGACCGCGGACGCCCAGCAGAAGGGCATCGACGCGTCCGACGCGGCCGGCCGCGCCGCCGACTACGCCAGCGGCGCCGCCAAGGCCGCCCAGGAAGCCATCAGCTCCTCGCGCGCCGCGAACACCTCGGCGCGCATCGCCGCCAACGCCGCCTCCCAGGCCGCCTCCGCGGCCGCGGGAGCCGCCCAGGCAGCCGCACATGCCCGCAACGCGGCCGCCGCCGCAGCCACCGACGCCTCCAAGGCCTCCGCCGCCCGAACGGCAGCCGACACCGCCCGCAAGGCCGCCGAAGGCGCCAAGAAGGCCGCACAGGCAGCCCAGTTCGCGGGCACGGCCGCCACCGAGGCCGGAAACGCCGCCAATGCCGCCGCGAGCGCCGGCGCCAACGCCAACGCCGCAGCGGCCGCCGCGGAGCAGGCCAGCGGCTACTCCAACGTCTCCAGCGCCCAGGCCCAGCGCGCGAAGGCAGCCGCCGCAGACGCCCGCCGCCACGCCGCCGCCGCCAGCGCCGCGGCCGGCCGCGCCACCAGCCTCGCCGGCAAGGCGGCCAAGGCCGCCTTCGAAGCCCGCGACGCGGCCAACGCCGCCGCGACCCACGCCGAGAACGCGGCCGCCGCCGCCGAAGCGGCCGCGGACCACGCCGGAGAGGCGGCCACCGCCGCCGCGGAGTCGACCAAGCACGCAGCGGCGGCCAAGACCGCCGCCGACTCGGCGACCGCCGCGGTCGCCAAGGCCCGCACCACCTTCGACCTCGCCCGCGAAGTCGAGGCCGCGGAACTCGCCGACCGCACCACCACCGCGATCGAGGAGGCCAAGGCCGCCAAGATCACCGTGGACGAGCGCAAGGCGGGAGCCCAGAAGGACGCCGACCAGGCCCGCCAGAACGAGACCGAGGCACAGCAGCTCGTCACCGAGGTCGCCCAGCCCGGCGCCGACCTCGCGGCCCTGGCCCCCAAGGCGCGCAAGGTCGCCCTGCACATCGCCAAGACCCGCGGCCCCTGGGCCGCCACAGCGGCCCAGGTGGCCCTCGCCGGCTCCGACAGCGACGTCGTCGAGTACGTCCGCACCGGCCGGGGTCTCGCCGACCAGTACGACAACACCGACCGCGCCGCACGCCTCGCCTGGGACTCCGAGTACGAGGCGGTACGCACGGCCGCCCAGACCGCACTCGCCGGCGACGCCGCCACCATCCGCGCCTTCCTCGAAACGGGACAGCACCAGGCGGCCGCCACCGACTACCGCGTCCGGGTCGTCCAGCTCATGGAAGGCGCGGGCCCGGACGTCAAGAAGTACGCCCAGGCCGCCCTGGAGGCCCAGACGCCCCAGGCACTGCGGGACTTCGTCTCCACCGGCTACTACGACGCCCGCACCAGCGACGAACGAGTCCGCGCCGTCCAGCTGATGGAAACCGGCACCGCCGAGGTCAGGTCGGCCGCCCAGGCCGCCCTGGCCGGGCCCCCGGAGCTGCTGCACACCTTCATCGAGGTCGGGCAGTACCGCGCCCTGCGCAAGGACCAGCTCGGTGCCACGCACATCGCGCGCGTCCAGAAGGTGATCGCGGGAGCGGCGAGCACCGCCGCGACCGCCCAGGAGCAGGCGGCGCTGGCCGCCAAGGTCGCCGCCGAAGCCCGCAAGGCCGCCGCCGAAGCCGAAGAGTACGCCCAGCAGGCCAAGGCGTCGGCGGAGCAGGCCGGCAAGTACGCCACCGACGCCCGCGACGCCGCGAACGCCGCGGCCGCTTCCGCCACCCAGGCCGCCCAGTCCGCCCAGACGGCTCGGAACGCGGAGGCCAGCGCGCACAACGCGGCCGTCCGCGCGACCAACTCCGCCTCCCAGGCACAGTCCTCCGCCCACTCCGCGCAGAACTCCGCGAGCAGCGCCTGGGCTTCCGCGGGCGCCGCGCGCGCCTCGGCCGAACAGGCCGGCAAGGACTCCGCCGCGGCCCAGCAGGCCGCGAAGGACGCCCTCATCGTCGCTGTCGAGAAGCAGCAGGCCGAGGAACTCGCCAAGCTCAAGGACGAGGAAGCCCGAGACTTCAACGAGGACGTCAAGGCGTTCAACGAGTTCTTGAACCAGTCCGAGGACATCGACTGGGGGAAGGTCTTCTCCGAAGGCGGACACTTCGCGCTCGACGTCCTCGGCCTGATCCCCGGACTCGGCGAAGCCGCCGACGGGGCGAACTGCGCCTGGTACGGCGGTGAAGCGGCAACCGGCGCCAAGGACGCCCTCGGCGACGCCGCCCTCTCCTGCGCCGCCGCGATCCCGGCCGCCGGGTACGCGGCGAGCGGCGTCAAGTTCGGCAAGTGGGGCGACAAGGCCAGCGGATTCTTCAAGTCGATGTTCGGGAAGGGCGGCAAGGCACTCAAGCAGTGCAACAGCTTCACCCCGGAGACGCCCGTCCTCCTGGCCGACGGTTCCAGCAAGCCCATCAAGGACCTCGCCGTCGGAGACCGCGTTCTCGCCTCCGACCCCCTGACCCGGGAGTCCGGACCGCGCCCCATCGACCAGGTCTTCTCCAGCACCGCGCTGAAGGACCTCGTCACCATCACCGTCGACGAGGACGGCCCCGGCGGGAAGGCGGCCGGCACGTTCACCGCGACCGCTGCCCACCCCCTCTGGACCGCGAACCGGAACAGCTGGGCGCTCGCCGAGAGCATCGTCGCCGGGGACACCGTCCGCACGCCGGACGGCAGGACCGCCAAGGTCGTGGAGACGCGAGGAACCACGCGGGTCCAGCAGGTCTACAACATCTCCGTCCGCGATCTGCACACCTACTACGTACTCGCTGGAGACACCCCCCTCCTGGTGCACAACGCCACGTGCCCCATCGGATTCCAGGACCTGGGCGGCGACTACTTCGTGTCGCCGGGCGGCCTCACCTACGGCCCCTCGAAGCGGCCCAACAAGCCGCACAAGATCGAGCACGTCCTCGAGCACACCCGGCCCGACCCTGACAGGCTGCAGCACACCGTCTTCCTGGAAAAGGATCCCAAGAAGGTCTTCGACCTGATCGACGAGGCGTGGTCCAGGCCTGCCCTTCCCTCCGATGACAGGGGCGCCAAGGTGTTCGAAATGGACGGGGTGGTCGGCACGGCCGGTGAGAAGTTCATCAAGGTGGCCTTCGATCCGGATACAGGACTGATCAACAGTGCCTATCCCGTCGCCCACGGCTGACGACCCGAAAGAGTCGCCGGCTCCCTGATCCGAAAACAAGAGTGTGGGGTCCCCGCCGTAC
>NZ_JBHTST010000047.1:0-52120 GCF_042794995.1 Streptomyces sp. NPDC056503 | reverse complement strand
CCTCGTGGGGGGTCCGCGCGCGCCCCCCCCCCCGCCGGCCCCCCGCGGGGGGGCCGGCCCCCGGGCTCCGGGTGGGGCTGGACCGGCCCCCCCGGGGGGGGGGCGGGGCGCCCCCCGGGGCCGGCGGCCGGTCCTCGGTCGGCTCAGTGGTTGCGCGGGAAGCCCAGGTCCACGCCGGTGGGGGCGTCGGCCGGGTCGGGCCAGCGGGTGGTGACGACCTTGCCGCGGGTGTAGAAGTGCACGCCGTCGTTGCCGTAGATGTGGTGGTCGCCGAAGAGCGAGTCCTTCCAGCCACCGAAGGAGTGGTAGCCGACCGGCACGGGGATCGGCACGTTGACGCCGACCATGCCGGCCTCGACCTCCAGCTGGAAGCGGCGGGCGGCGCCGCCGTCGCGGGTGAAGATCGCGGTGCCGTTGCCGAACGGCGAGGCGTTGATGAGGGCCAGGCCCTCCTCGTACGTCTCGGCGCGCAGCACGCAGAGGACCGGGCCGAAGATCTCGTCCTGGTAGGCCTTGGCGGTGGTCGGCACGTGGTCCAGGAGGGAGAGGCCGATCCAGTGGCCGTCCTCGTGGCCCTCGACCGTGTAGCCGGTGCCGTCGAGGACGACCCGGCAGCCCTCGGCCTCGGCGCCGTGCACGTAGGAGGCGACCTTGTCGCGGTGGACGGCCGTGATGAGCGGGCCCATCTCGGAGGTCGGGTCGTTGCCGGGGCCGATCTTGATCTTCTCGGCGCGCTCGCGGATCTTCTCGACGAGCTCGTCGCCGATGGAGCCGACGGCGACGACCGCGGAGATCGCCATGCAGCGCTCGCCGGCGGAGCCGTACGCGGCGGAGACGGCGGCGTCGGCGGCGGCGTCGAGGTCGGCGTCCGGGAGGACCAGCATGTGGTTCTTGGCGCCGCCGAGCGCCTGGACGCGCTTG
Organism: Streptomyces sp. NPDC056503; assembly: GCF_042794995.1. Taxonomy (NCBI): domain Bacteria; kingdom Bacillati; phylum Actinomycetota; class Actinomycetes; order Kitasatosporales; family Streptomycetaceae; genus Streptomyces; species Streptomyces sp. NPDC056503. Next base: position 51,199 of record NZ_JBHTST010000047.1, on the reverse strand, counting down.
CCGTGGGTGGAGGCGGTGGTGTGGATGTGGCGGGCGATCGGGGTGGAGCCGACGAAGGAGATCGCGGCCACGTCCGGGTGCTCCAGGAGGCGGTCGACGGCCACCTTGTCGCCGTGCAGGACGTTGAAGACGCCGTCCGGGAGGCCCGCCTCGGCGAGCAGCTCGGCGATCTTCAGGGAGGGGGACGGGTCCTTCTCGCTCGGCTTGAGGACGAAGGTGTTGCCGGTCGCGATGGCGATCGGGAACATCCACATCGGCACCATGGCCGGGAAGTTGAAGGGCGTGATGCCGGCGACGACGCCGACGGGCTGGCGGATGGACGCCACGTCGACCCGGTTGGAGACCTGGGTGGACAGCTCGCCCTTGAGCTGGGTGGTGATGCCGCAGGCCAGGTCGACGATCTCCAGGCCGCGGGCGACCTCGCCGAGGGCGTCGGAGTGGACCTTGCCGTGCTCGGCGACGATCAGCTCGGCGATGGCGTCGCGGTTGGCGTCGAGCAGCGCGCGGAACTTGAAGAGGATCGTGGTGCGCTGGGCCAGCGAGGAGGTGCCCCAGGTGGCGAAGGCGTCCTTCGCGGCGGCGACGGCCGCGTCGACCTCCTCCACCGAGGCGAGGGCGACCCGGGTGGTGACGGCGCCGGTGGCCGGGTCGGTCACCGGGCCCCAGTTGCCCGACGTGCCCTCGACGGTCTTGCCACCGATCCAGTGGTGGACGCTCTTCGTCATGACGTGTTACTCCTTCAGAGCCTTCAGAGATGGCGGCGTCGGGCGGTGACGTGCCGGTCGTACTCCTCGCGGGCCTTGACCGCCGACGGGCGGGTCGAGATCTCGGCCACGGGCACATCCCACCACGCCTGGGCCGGAGGCGGGCCCGACACACTGTCTGCCGTTTCGGTCTCGATGTAGACACATGTGGGATCCGTGGCGGCCCGGGCGTCCGCGAGGGCTTCCCGCAGGTCACGGATGGTGCGGGGGCGTAGCACCCGCAGCCCGAGGGAGGCCGCGTTGGCTCCGAGGTCGACGGGGAGCGGGGGGCCGGTGAAGCCTCCGTCGTCGGCCCGCCGGCGGTAGTCGGTGCCGTACCGCTCGGCGCCGACCGCCTCGGAGAGCCCGCCGATGGAGGCGTACCCGTGGTTCTGGAGGACGACGAGCTTCAGCGGCAGCCGCTCCTGCACGGCGGTGACGATCTCGGTGGGATTCATCAGGTACGTACCGTCCCCGACGAGCGCCCAGACGGGCCGTCCGGGGGCGGCGAGCAGGACGCCGATCGCGGCGGGGATCTCGTAGCCCATGCAGGAGTAGCCGTACTCGACGTGGTACTGGTCGCGCGAGCGGGTGCGCCACAGCTTGTGGAGGTCGCCGGGGAGCGAGCCGGCGGCGTTGATCAGGATGTCGGTGGTGTCGACCAGGGTGTCGAGTACGCCGAGGACCTGGGTCTGGGTGGGGCGGGCGGTCTCGTCGGGGGTGGCGTAGGCGGCGGCGACCCGGGCCTCCCAGCGGAGCTTCTCCTCGGCGTACTCGTGGACGTAGTGGGCGGGGACGTGGTGCGGGTCGAGGAGGGCGTGGAGCTGCTCCAGGCCCTCGCGGGCGTCCGCGACGACGGGGAGCGCCGACAGCTTGTGGGAGTCGAAGGCGGCGACGTTGATGTTGACGAACCGGACGGCGGGGTGGCCGAAGAGGGTTCCGGACGCGGTGGTGAAGTCGGTCCAGCGGGTGCCGACGCCGATGACCAGGTCGGCCGTGCGGGCCAGGTGGTTGGCGACGGCGGTACCGGTGTGGCCGACGGCCCCGACGTCCTGGGGGTGGCCGTGGGGCAGGGCGCCCTTGCCCGCCTGGGTGGCGGCGACCGGGATGCCGGTGAGCGAGGCGAGGGTGGCGAGCGCCTCCTCGGCCCGGCTGTGCCTGACGCCGCCGCCGGCGACGATCAGCGGCCGGGCGGCCCGGCCGACGGCGGCGACGGCCGCGTCGAGTTCGTCCTCGTCCGGGGAGGACCGCCGGATCCGCCAGGTCCGCTCGGCGAGGAACTCCTCGGGCCAGTCGTACGCCTCCGCCTGGACGTCCTGCGGGAGGGCGAGGGTGACGGCGCCGGTGGCGGCCGGGTCGGTGAGGACCCGCATCGCTTCGAGCGCGGCCGGGATCAGCGCCTCGGGGCGGACGATCCGGTCGAAGTAGCGGGAGACGGGCCGCAGGCAGTCGTTGACGGAGACGTCGCCGGCGTGCGGGAGCTGGAGCTGCTGGAGGACGGGGTCGGCGGGGCGGGTCGCGAAGGTGTCGCCGGGGAGCAGCAGCACCGGGAGGTGGTTGACGGTGGCGAGGGCGGCGCCGGTGACGAGGTTGGTGGCGCCGGGGCCGATGGAGGTGGTGACGGCGTGGGCGGAGAGCCGGCCGGTCTGCCGGGCGTGGCCGACGGCGGCGTGGACCATGGCCTGCTCGTTGCGTCCCTGGTGGAAGGGCATGGCGTCGGCGTGCTCGACGAGCGCCTGTCCGATCCCGGCGACGTTTCCGTGGCCGAAGATGCCCCAGGTGGCGGCGATGAGCCGGTGCCGCTCGCCGTCCCGCTCCGCGTACTGCGCGGCGAGGAAGCGGACCAGCGCCTGGGCGACGGTCAGGCGGACGCTGCCGGTCAGGCGGACGCTCACGTGTATCCCTCCGTGTGGTCGGGGTGGAAGCTGATCCGCCACTCCCGTTCGGTTCCGGGTCCCGCCATGACGTTGAGGTAGTAGAGGTCGTGGCCGGGCTGGGCGATCGAGGGGCCGTGCCAGCCGTCGGGGACGAGGACGGCGTCGCCGTTCCTGACCTCGGCGAGGAGGTCGGCGCCGCCGGGCCGGGAGGGCGAGATCCGCTGGTAGGCGTAGCCGCGCGGGTCCTCGATCTCGTAGTAGTAGATCTCCTCCAGGACGGACTCGGCCCCGGGGCGGTGCTCGTCGTGCTTGTGCGGCGGGTAGGAGGACCAGTGGCCGCCGGGGGTGACGACCTCGACGGCGATCAGCCGGTCGCAGGGGAAGGCGTCGGCCGCGGCGAAGTTGCGCACCCGGCGGGCGCGGTCGCCGGTGCCCCGGTCCTCGACGGGAACCTCCGGCGCGGGGCCGTAGCGGGCGGGGAGTCGTCGCTCGCAGTTCGCTCCTGCCAAAGCGAAGCGGCCTCCCGCGCCGGAGGAGATCCGGGCGTGGGCGTCGCGCGGTACGTAGACGAAGTCGGTCACGGAGGCGAACACGCTCTCGCGGCCCCCGAGTTCGAAAATCTCCCCGTCGACGCGCACGGTACAGGTCCCGGCGAGGGGAAGCACCACCCATTCGGCATCCGCGCTGTCGAAGGTGTGTTCCGCCCCGGGCGGCAGGTCGAGGACCCGGAGCGCGGAACGGCTCCATCCGGCGGTCCCCGGGTCGATGTCGAGGGCGTACGGCCCCCGGGCCGCGGCCCCCGCGGGGAGGTGGAGGCGGTGCGGGCGGGGCGCGGGGTCCGGGCCGGGTGCGGGGTGCGGGCGGGGCGCGGGGTCCGGGCCGGGTGCGGGGGCGGGGGACGGGCTTTCGGGGGTGGTCATGTGCGGGATTCCTCGGTGGGGAGGAGGCGGGAGCGGTGGTCGTACGGGGTGGTCAGCGGTGGGTGTCCTCCGCCGGTAGGGTGCCCGAGCCGACGGCGATCGCGCGGTCGATCTCGGCGGCGTCCGGCATGGCGGGGGCACAGGCGAGGCGGCCGGCGACGAGGGAGCCGGCGGCGGCGGCGCGGCGCAGGGTCTCCTCCAGCGGGAGGCCGTCGAGGAGGCCGTCGACGAGGGCTCCGCCGAAGGCGTCCCCGGCGCCGAGGCCGTTGACGACCTCGACCGGCAGCGGCGGCACGGCGGCGCGGCGCCCGTCGGCGGCGAGCGCGAGGACGCCCTCGGGGCCGCGTTTGACGACGGCGAGCGGGACGGCGGCGGAGTCGCCGTCCCGGCCGGGGGCGAGGAGGCCGAGGAGGGCACGGGCGGCGGCCTCCGGGTCGCGCTCCCCGGTGGCGACCTCGCACTCCTCGGCGTTGCCGACGGCGACGGTGGCGTGCCGCAGGGCCTCGGTGTAGTGGGGGCGGGCGGTGGCCGGATCGGGCCAGAAGGCGGGGCGCCAGTCGAGGTCGAGGACGGTGTGGGCGCGGCCGGAGCGGGCCCGCAGGGCGGTGAGGGTGGCGGCGCGGCTGGGTTCCTCGCTGAGGCCGGTGCCGGTGGTCCACAGGACGCGCGCGGCGCGGACCGCGTCGAGGTCCAGCTCGTGCGGGTGGATCTCCAGGTCGGGGGCCTTGGGGCGGCGGTAGAAGGTGAGCGGGAAGTCGTCGGGCGGGAAGAGGGCGCAGAAGGTGACGGGGGTGGGGTGTTCGGGGACCTCGGTGACCCAGCGGGCGTCCACCCCGAACTCCTTCAGCTCCCGCCGGAGGTAGGCGCCGAAGGCGTCGGCGCCGGTGCGGCTGACGAGGGCGGTGCGGCGGCCGAGGCGGGTGGCGGCGACGGCCACGTTGGCCGGGGAGCCGCCGAGGAAGCGCCGGAAGGTCTCGACCCGGTCGAGTCCGACCCCGCTCTGGAGCGGGTACAGGTCGACGCCGAGCCGCCCCATGGTGATCAGGTCGTACGGCTCCGACTCCACCCGTGCCACCTCTCGACTCCGGCGTCCGTTCCAGGTCTAACCGTCCGGCCGGAGGCGTGTCAACGACATGTCCGGACATTCGGACGTCCTCTGGCAGGTCCTGCGGCTGTCTTGACGCTGGTCCGGGGCGCGGTCAAGGTGGCTGGCATGACGAAGCCGTCGCCGTCGCCGTCGCCCTCCCGCATCCGGATCGGATCCGCCCCGGACTCCTGGGGGGTGTGGTTCCCCGACGATCCCCGTCAGGTGCCGTGGCAGCGGTTCCTCGACGAGGTGGCGGGGGCCGGCTACGAGTGGATCGAGCTGGGTCCGTACGGCTATCTGCCCACCGATCCGGCGCTGCTCGCCGAGGAGACCTCGCGGCGCGGGCTGCGGGTCTCGGCCGGCACGGTCTTCACCGGGCTGCACCACGGGCCCGCCGTGTGGGAGCGGACCTGGGCGCACGTCGCGGAGAACGCGGCCCTGGCGCAGGCCGTGGGCGCCCGGCACCTGGTGGTGATCCCCTCCTTCTGGCGGGACGACAAGAGCGGCGAGGTCCTGGAGGACCGGGTGCTGACGCCGGAGCAGTGGCGGCAGCTGACCACGCTGACCGAGCGCCTCGGCCGGGAGGTGCGGGAGCGGTACGGGCTGCGGATCGTGGTCCATCCGCACGCCGATACCCATCTGGACGACGAGGAGAGCGTGACCCGCTTCCTCGACGCCACCGATCCGGAGGCGGTGGCGCTCTGTCTGGACACCGGGCACTACGCGTACGCGGGCGGGGACAGCGTCAAGCTGATCGAGACCTACGGGGAGCGCATCGGCTACCTCCATCTGAAGCAGGTGGATCCGGCGGTGCTCGCCGTGGTGCGGGCCGAGGAGCTGCCGTTCGGCCCGGCGGTGGCGCGGGGCGTGATGTGCGAGCCGCCGGCCGGGGTGCCGGCCCTGGAGCCGGTCCTGGCGGCCGCGGCGGCGCTGGACGCCGAGCTCTTCGCGATCGTGGAGCAGGACATGTACCCGTGCGAGCCGGACGCCCCCTACCCGATCGCCCTGCGCACCCGCGGCTACCTCCGCTCCTGCGGGGTGTGACCGCGGGGTCCGGCGCACGGGGGCGCGCCGCGGTGGCCGTGCGTCACTTCCGTCACGGGGTTCGCGCGCCCGTCACACGTGTCTCCGTTACGCGGGGTTCCTGTCACAGGCGTGCGACAGCCGCTTCCCGGCCGTCCGGAAGGGCCGTTCACCGGGCACAGGACCGGTGATCACCGATGCCACCGCCCGCAGCGCCCCCGAACGGCACCCCCCGCCACCGCTGCGCGGCACGGGGCGTGAGGGAGGTACAGGCATGACGGACAGAAGCCTCTGGTCGTACAAGGACATCGCCACGCACATCCGGGTCCAGCCCGACACGATCCGTTCCTACCGGAAGCACGGGCTGCTGCCCCCGCCCGACCACGTCGAGTCCGGCAAGCCCTTCTGGTACGCGGACACCGTGCGGGCCTGGGTCGCGAGCCGTCCCGGCAACCGGGGGCGCCGCGACTGATCCCGTCCGTCCGGCCGTGCGGCGCCGTCCTCCGGTGGAGTCCCGGGGGCCGGCGCCGCGCCGTGTCTCAGCCCCGGGCGCCGACGGGCTCCCGTATCCCCTCCGGGTCGCCGGCCGCGGCGCCGGGCTCGGGCTCCGTGCCGGACTCGCTGATGCCGAAGCGGTCGTGGAGGCGGCGCAGCGGCTTCGGCGCCCACCAGGTGAGGCGGCCGGTCAGCTTCATGACCGAGGGGACGAGGAGGCTGCGGACCACCATGGCGTCCATGACGACGGCGAGGGCGACGCCGAGGCCGAGCATCTTGGTGTTGGTGACCCGTGAGGTGCCGATGGCGACCATGACGACGGCGAGGATGACGGCGGCGGCCGTGATGAGTCCGCCGGTGCGGGCGAGACCGAAGCGGACGGCGCCCTCGTGGTCGCCGGTGGTGTCGTACTCCTCCTTGATGCGGGAGAGCAGGAAGACGCCGTAGTCCATGGAGAGGCCGAAGGCGACGCAGAACATGAGGACCGGCAGGGTGGTCTCGATGTCGCCGGTGGCGGTGAAGCCGAGCAGGTCGGAGAGGTGCCCGTCCTGGAAGACCCAGACGACGGCGCCGAACATCGCGGTGAGGCTGAGGGCGTTGAGGACGACGGCCTGGACGGGGACGACGACGCTGCCGGTGAGCAGGAAGACGAGCAGCAGGGTGACGAGGACGATGATGCCGGCGGCCCAGGGCAGCCGCTCGCCGATGGCGTCCTTGGAGTCGACGAGCACGGCGGCCTGTCCGGTGACCGAGGTGTCGAAGGGGGCTTCCGCGGCGCGCAGTTCGCCGACCGCGCGCTGCGCCCCGGCGCCGACGGCGGGGCCTTCGGGGACGACGCTGTAGTAGGCGTGGGCGTCCGCGCCGGTGCCGGAGACGACGGGGCCGTCGACGCGGACGACGCCTTCGAGGCCGGCGATCCGCTCGCGGTAGGCGCCGTACTCGGCGGGGGTCGCGGGGCCCTCGGCGAGGACGGTGAGGCCTCCTCCGGGGTCGCCGGGGAAGCCCGCGCGCAGCTCTTCCTGGACGATCCGGGAGGTGGCGGTGGTGGGCAGCTGCCGGTCGTCGGCGGTGCCGAACTTCACGCCGAGGAAGGGCAGTCCGAGCAGGACGAGGCCGGCGGTGGTGAGGACGGCGAAGACGGGGGCCCGGCGCATCACCAGGCCGGCCGCCCGGGACCAGCCGGTGCCCGCCCCGGCGTCCTCCGCGGGGGCGCGGCGGCGGCGGAGCAGCCGGCGCAGGTCGAGGGCGTCGACCCGGTGGCCGAGGAGCACCAGGGCGGCCGGGAGCAGGGTGAGGGCGGCGGCCGCGGCGAGCAGGACGACGGCGATGCCCGCGTAGGCGAAGGAGCGCAGGAAGTACTGCGGGAAGACGAGCATCGCGGCGAGCGAGACGGCGACGGTGAGGGCGGAGAAGAGCACGGTCCGCCCGGCGGTGCGCAGGGTGGTGCGGACGGCGGCCGACGGGTCGGCGCCGGCGGCGAGCTCCTCCCGGTAGCGGCGGACGACGAAGAGCGCGTAGTCGATGGCGAGGCCGAGGCCGAGCGCGGTGGTGAGGTTCTGCGCGAAGACGGAGACGTCGGTGAACTCGGTGATGCCGCGCAGCACGGCGTTGGTGCCGAGGATGGCGACGATGCCGATGCCGAGCGGCAGCAGGGCGGCGACGGCGCTGCCGAAGACCATGACGAGCAGGACCAGGGTGAGGGGCAGGGCGATCAGCTCGGCCCGCAGCAGGTCCTCCTGGATGATCGTCTGCATCTCGTGGCGGACGGCGAGCCCGCCGCCGAGGGTGACCTCGACGGGCCCGTGGGTGCCCCGGTACTCCGGGGCGATCCGGTCGAGGACCTCGCCGGCCGCCTTCTCCTCGCCGGCGATCCGGGCGGCGACCACGGCCTTGGTGCCGTCCTCGGAGCGGAGGGCGGGCGAGCCGGTGGTCCAGTAGGAGCCGACGCCCTCGACGCCGGGCTCGGCGGCGAGCCGCTCGGTGAGCCGACGGGCCTCGGCGGCCGCGGCGGGGGCGTCGACCCCCGCCTTCCCGGCGTCGACGAGGAGCAGCAGGTTGGGCTGGGAGCCGGGGAACTCGCGCTCCAGCGCCCCGGTGGCGTAGGTGGATTCGGCGGCCGGGTCCTCCCAGCCGCCGCTGCCCATCCGGTCAGCGACGCCGCCGCCGGCGAGGACCGCGAGGGCGGTGAGGACGAGGGCGACGAGCAGGGTGAGCCGGGGCCGCGCGGTCACGAACCGCGTCCACCCGCCGCCCGGGGCCGGGCTTCCACCCCGCGCGGAAGGCGCTTTCTTGACTTCGGGCATGACGCGGTGTCCCCTTCACCGTGGTCCTCGTGCTCGCTTCCCGGCAGGTCACGAGGGCCGTCCATTGCCATAGACTGGCAAACACGAGTGATCGCTCGCGTAATCCAAGAATGCGAGCGACCTCTCGTGTTTGTCAACGCGTATCGAGGAGGACTGGGGACAGCCATGTCCGAGGACCCGAAGCCGCGCCGCCGACAGGCCCGCGGCGAACGCCGCATCTCCCAGCTGCTCCAGGCCGCCGCCGACGTGTTCTGCGCCAACGGCTACACGGCCACCAGCACCAACGCCATCGCCCGCGAGGCCAAGGTCTCGCCGGGCACGCTCTACCAGTACTTCCCGAACAAGGAAGCGATCGCCATCGAGCTCGGCGGCCGCCTCATCCAGCAGATGCGCGACGCCCACGGCCAGGTCTTCACCCCGGCCAACATGGCCCTGCCGCTGCCGGAGATGATCGACGCGATCCTCGATCCGATGATCGAGTTCAACTGCGCCAACCCCGCCTTCCTCGCCCTCATGCACGGCTCCGAGGTGCCCGGCCGGATCGCCGAGGAGCACGACGAGCTGCACGCCTCGCTGCTCGCCCAGGTCCGCGAGACGATCCGGCAGCGGGCCGTCCCCCCGCTCTCCGCCGACGAGCTGGACCGGATCGCCGACATGGCCTTCGCCGTCTTCAAGGGCGGGCTCGCGCTGATCGTCGCCGCCCCCGACGACACCGTCCGGGCGGCGGCCGTCGGCGAGCTGAAGAAGGTGATGCTCCGCTACCTCGACCCGGTCGTCGGCGGGGCTCCGGCCGCCGGGGTCACCACGCCTCCGACGACCCGCTGACCGCCTCCTCCCCCGCCTCCCCGCCCGCCTCCCGGTCCCGGCCCGCCCGCACCTTCAGCGCGAGCAGCGGGAAGACCAGGACGGAGGCCATCCCGGCGCCCACCAGCGCCGCCGCCTCGCCCGCGGAGAGCGCCTCGTCGTCCAGGCCGATGGTGGTGATGGCGACGACGAGTGGCAGCGCGGTGGAGCCGTACAGCACCAGCGCGCTCCGGTCCTTCCGGTCGAGGTCGCGGGGGGCGAGGAACCACATCGGGCCGCCGCGCACCACCAGGAAGAGCACCAGGAAGACCGGCAGGAGCAGCAGGGCCCGGCCGCCGGAGAGCAGCGAGTCCAGGTCGAACTCGATGCCGGTGACGACGAAGAAGACCGGCACGAGGAAGCCGAAGCCGACCCCCTCGACCTTCTCCAGGATCTCCGGGCCGGCCTCGGGCGCGGCCCCGGTGAGCACGAGCCGGGTGATGAGCCCGGCGGCGAAGGCGCCGAGGAGGACGTCGAGGCCGAGCGCCGTCGACGCCCCCAGCATCAGCGCGAGCAGCAGGAAGACGAAGCGGACGGCGAACTGTCCGCTGGTGTGCAGGGTCTTGGCGATGACGGTGGCGAACCACGGCGGGCGGGGCCGCAGCGCCCAGTAGACGGCGGCCGCGGTGAGCGCCGCGAAGACCGCGAGCAGCACGGTCGACTGGGCGGCGCTCCGCCCGCTGAGCAGCAGCGCCATGGCGATGATCGGCCCGAACTCGCCGACCGCGCCGAAGGCCATGACGACCGAGCCGAAGCGGCCGCGCAGCCCGCCGGAGTCCCGCAGCACGGGCAGGACGGTGCCGAGGGCTGTGCTGGTGAGGGCGACGCCGATGAAGACGCCGGTGGAGTAGCCGCCCCCGAGCAGGATGCCCGCGGTGAGGCCGAGGGCGAGGGCGGCGAGCCACGCCCACACCGAGCGCCTGAGGGTGTCGCCGCGGACCTTGCCGAACTCGATCTCGTACCCCGCCAGGAAGATCAGCATGGCGAGGCCGAGTTCCGACAGACCGTCGATCAGCTCGTCGGAGTGGGCCCAGCCGAGGAGGTCGGGGCCGATGACGATGCCGAGGAGGATCTCGAAGACGGCGAGCGGCACGGGGACACGGCGCCCCACCCCGTACGCCAGCAGCGGCGCCAGGACGGCGATCACCATGATCAGGACGAGCGTGCTCCCCGAATGCGACATATCGGGTATCTACCATAAGCTCCGGTCAGATGCCCCGTCGGCGGAGGGACTTGGAGGCCCGCGGATGTACGAGTACCGGCCCACGACCCAGCCCCCTCCCCCACCCCCGGCTCCCCCCGGGCCCGCCGGACCGCGCCCCGGCCTCTGGAAGCGCTGCCTCTGGGGCGGCCTGGCCCTGTGGGCGCTGACGGCCGTGGTCACCTACGCCACCGCGAACACCACCCTGCTGCCCACCCTGATCCTGCTGGGCAGCTTCCTGGTCCCGGGCGTCTTCGTCCTGTGGGCGTACGAGCGGCATGGCCGCGACCTCGGACTCCCGGTGATCCTCGGCTGCTTCGTCACCGGCGGCGTCCTGGGCGTCCTCGGCGCCTCGGTCATGGAGTACTACCTGCTCCACCCCTCGCTGTGGATGTTCCTCGGGGTGGGGCTGATCGAGGAGGCGGTGAAGCTCGCCGCCCTGATGTTCGTCGTCCGCCACCGGCCGTACCTGCGCGGCCGACGGGCCGGCCTGATCCTCGGCGGGACGGTCGGCTTCGGCTTCGCCGCCTTCGAGAGCGCGGGGTACGCCTTCAACGCCGCCGTCACCATGGACGGCATCGACCTGCGCTCCCTGTTGGAGACGGAGATCCTCCGCGGACTGCTGGCCCCCTTCGGGCACGGCCTGTGGACGGCCATCGCCGGCGCGGTGCTCTTCTCCTTCCGCCGCCCCGACGGCCGCTTCCGCCTCGCCGGGCCGGTCGTCGGCACGTACCTGGGGGTGGCGGTCCTGCACGCGCTCTGGGACTCGATGCACGGGATCGCGCTCTGGCTGGTGCTCCAGCTGACCAGCACGAACCTGGACCGCTCGCTCTTCGCCCAGGGGTACCTCCCGGAGCCCACGTCCCGGCAGGAGCACCTCTTCACCCTCTTCTCGGTGGGCGGTCTGGTACTGGTGACACTGGTGGGACTGGCGTGGCTGAGATCGCTGGCGCGGGGCGAACCGGACGGGACCGTGCGGCTCGCGCCCGACCGGAGTGGCACACATACCCCCTAGGGGTATAGCATCGAGAACGTAGGACCCCGGAACCGAACGAGGAGGACCCCATGGCCGCCGAGACCCAGACCGAACTCACCACCGTGTACCAGGTCAAGGGCATGACCTGCGGCCACTGCGAGGGCGCCGTCTCCGGCGAGATCTCCGCGATCGCCGGCGTCTCCTCGGTCACCGCCGTCGCCAAGACCGGCGAGGTCACCGTGGTCTCCGACGCCCCGCTCGACCGCGAGGCCGTCGCCGCCGCCGTCGACGAGGCCGGCTACGAGCTGGTCTGAGCACGCGCCGCGGCTCCGTCCGGGCAGGGTCGTACCGTTACGGGTACGGCCCTGCTCCCCTTTGGAACCGCACATGCCCAGCACCACCGTCACCGAGCTGACCATCGGCGGGATGACCTGCGCCTCCTGCGCGGCCCGCGTCGAGAAGAAGCTCAACCGGATGGACGGCGTCACCGCGACCGTCAACTACGCCACCGAGAAGGCACACGTCGAGCACGCGCCCGAGATCGGCGTCGACGACCTCATCGCCACCGTGGTGAAGACCGGCTACACCGCCGAGGAACCCGCGCCGCCGGAGCCCGAGGCGGCGGCGGAGCCGGGCGCCGACCCGGAGCTCGCCGCCCTGAGGCGGCGGCTCGTCGTCTCCGCCGTCCTCGCCGCCCCGGTCGTCCTGCTCGCCATGGTCCCCGCCCTCCAGTTCGACTCCTGGCAGTGGCTCTCCCTCACCCTCGCCTCCCCCGTCGTCGTCTGGGGCGGCCTCCCCTTCCACCGGGCCGCCTGGACCAACCTCCGGCACGGCGCCGCCACCATGGACACCCTCGTCTCGGTCGGCACCCTCGCCGCCTACGGCTGGTCCCTGTGGGCCCTCTTCCTCGGCGACGCCGGCATGCCCGGGATGCGCCACGGCTTCGACCTCACCGCCGACCGCGCCGACGGCACCTCCGCGATCTACCTGGAGGTCGCCGCCGGCGTCGTCACCTTCATCCTCCTCGGCCGCTACCTGGAGGCGCGCGCCAAGCGCAAGGCCGGCGCGGCCCTGCGGGCCCTGATGGAGCTGGGCGCCAAGGACGTGGCCGTCCTCAGGGAGGGCGGGGAGGTGCGGGTGCCGGTGGACTCCCTGAGGACCGGCGAGCTCTTCGTCGTACGCCCCGGGGAGAAGATCGCCACCGACGGCACCGTCACCGAGGGCTCCTCCGCCGTCGACGCCTCCCTGCTCACCGGCGAGTCCCTGCCCGTCGACGTCACCGCCGGCTCCGCCGTCACCGGCGGCTGCGTCAACGCCTCCGGGCGGCTCGTCGTCCGGGCCGGCCGGGTCGGCGCCGACACCCGGCTCGCCCGGATGGCGAAGCTCGTCGAGGAGGCGCAGAGCGGCAAGGCCGAGGTGCAGCGGCTCGCCGACCGGATCTCCGCCGTCTTCGTCCCCGCCGTCCTGCTGATCGCGCTGGCCACCCTCGGCTTCTGGCTCGGCTCCGGAGCCGACGCGACCGCCGCCTTCACCGCCGCCGTCGCCGTCCTGATCATCGCCTGCCCCTGCGCCCTCGGCCTCGCCACCCCGACCGCGCTGCTCGTCGGCACCGGGCGGGGCGCCCAGCTCGGCATCCTCATCAAGGGCCCCGAGGTCCTGGAGTCCACCCGCCGGGTCGACACCGTCGTCCTCGACAAGACCGGCACCGTCACCACCGGCCGGATGACCCTCACCGGCGTCCACCCCGCCGCCGGGGTCGACGAGAAGGAGCTGCTGCGGCTCGCCGGGGCCCTGGAGCACTCCTCCGAGCACCCCGTCGCCCGGGCCGTCGCCGACGGCGCCGCCGAGCGGCTCGGCCTCACCACCGGCGGACTGCCCGTCCCCAAGGAGTTCGAGAACGTGCCCGGGCTCGGCGTCCGCGGCTCCGTCGACGGCCATCTGGTCCTCGCCGGGCGGGCCGCGCTGCTCGCCGCCGAGGACGTGGCGGTGCCGGACGGCGTGGCCGCCGGGGCCGTGCTCGTCGCCTGGGACGGGGTCCACCGCGGCTCCCTCACCGTCGCCGACGCCGTCAAGGACACCAGCGCCGAGGCCGTCGCCCGGCTCCGCGGCCTCGGGCTGCGGCCGGTGCTGCTCACCGGCGACCACCGGGCCGTCGCTGAGGCCGTGGCGGCCGAGGTCGGCATCGACGAGGTGATCGCCGAGGTGCTGCCCGAGGAGAAGGCCGGCGTGGTCCGCGGGCTCCAGGAGGAGGGCCGTACGGTCGCGATGGTCGGCGACGGCGTGAACGACGCGGCGGCGCTCGCCACGGCCGATCTGGGGCTCGCGATGGGCACCGGGACGGACTCGGCCATCGAGGCGAGCGACCTCACCCTCGTGCGGGGCGACCTGCGGGTCGCCGCCGACGCGATCCGGCTCTCCCGGCGGACCCTGGCGACGATCAGGGGAAATCTGGCGTGGGCCTTCGGCTACAACGTGGCCGCGCTGCCGCTCGCCGCGGCCGGACTGCTCAACCCGATGATCGCGGGCCTGACCATGGCCTTTTCGTCCGTCTTCGTCGTCTCCAACAGCCTGCGACTGCGGCGGTTCCGTTGATTTCACCTACACGTGACGCACAAGTCCTTCACAAAGAGACCTAGATCACAGATATTGGGGGGTAACCATCTGGGCTGTTCGCGAGTCTAAGTGGGCGATGCCAGAACGTCTTGGGGGACGTTCTTCGCCGGGAGGTCTTGGGGGACGTCCCGGCAGGCAAGCGCGGCCGGGGCACGTGCACCGGGGAGCTTTGAGCGGCCCTCCCGTACGTACCCCGGCAGACCGCGCGCCGGACGCCCGGCCCGGATCCCGTGGGGGGAATCCGCACCGGGATATGAGAAGCGCCCCGCTCGCCGACCCGTGGGGGGATCGGAGGGCGGGGCGCTTCTGTACGTCCGGGAGGCCTCTCAGCCGACCTGTGCGGGGTCGGCTCAGCGCTCGTCGACCGGGGCGAAGTCGCGGAGGACCTCACCCGTGTAGATCTGGCGCGGGCGGCCGATGCGGGAGCCGGGCTCCTTGATCATCTCGTGCCACTGGGCGATCCAGCCGGGGAGGCGGCCGAGCGCGAAGAGCACGGTGAACATCTCGGTCGGGAAGCCCATCGCGCGGTAGATGAGGCCCGTGTAGAAGTCCACGTTCGGGTAGAGGTTGCGCGAGACGAAGTACTCGTCGGAGAGCGCGTGCTCCTCCAGCTTGAGCGCGATGTCGAGCAGCTCGTCGGACTTGCCGAGGGCCGAGAGGACATCGTGCGCCGCCGCCTTGATGATCTTGGCGCGCGGGTCGAAGGACTTGTACACCCGGTGGCCGAAGCCCATCAGGCGGACGCCGTCCTCCTTGTTCTTCACCTTGCGGATGAAGGAGTCGACATCGCCGCCGTTGGCCTTGATGCCCTCCAGCATCTCCAGGACCGACTGGTTGGCGCCGCCGTGCAGCGGGCCCCAGAGGGCGGAGATGCCGGCCGAGATCGAGGCGAACATGTTCGCCTGCGAGGAGCCGACCAGACGCACGGTGGACGTCGAACAGTTCTGCTCGTGGTCCGCGTGCAGGATGAGCAGCTTGTCGAGCGCCGAGACGACGACCGGGTCGAGCTCGTACTCCTGCGCCGGCACGGAGAACGTCATGCGCAGGAAGTTCTCGACGTAGCCCAGGTCGTTGCGCGGGTAGACGAACGGGTGACCGATCGACTTCTTGTACGCGTACGCCGCGATCGTCGGCAGCTTGGCGAGCAGCCGGATCGTCGACAGGTGGCGCTGCGTCTCGTCGAACGGGTTGTGGCTGTCCTGGTAGAAGGTGGACAGCGCGGAGACCACGGACGACAGCATCGCCATCGGGTGGGCGTCCCGCGGGAAGCCGCGGAAGAAGTTCTTGACGTCCTCGTGGACCAGCGTGTGCTGGGTGATCTCGTTCTGGAAGGTGGAGAGCTCGTCGCCCTTCGGCAGCTCGCCGTTGATCAGCAGGTAGGCCACCTCCAGGAAGGTGGACTGCTCGGCCAGCTGCTCGATGGGGTAGCCGCGGTACCGCAGGATGCCCTGCTCACCATCGAGGTAGGTGATGGCGGATTTGTAGGCGGCGGTGTTGCCGTATCCGCTGTCCAGGGTGACCAGACCGGTCTGGGCTCGCAGCTTCCCGATGTCGAAGCCCTTGTCGCCGACGGTGCTCTCGACCACCGGGTAGGTGTATTCACCGTCCGCGTACCGCAGTACTACAGAGTTGTCGCTCACGTCATCCCTCACCGACGTAGTGCCTCTTCTTCGAGGTGCCCTGACTGTCTCTACCATCCCCCACTTGGCTCAGGAGAGTGCACTCGGGGTCGCCATTGGGCCAATCGGCGGCACTCAGTGCCGCCAACCTGCTTATCCTGCCCCCTTCGCCCCGGTTCCGGAAGTCCTCCGTGATCTTTCACACGGGGGCACCCCCTGTGAGCCGGTGGGCCAGTGCGGTAAAGCGCCGGCCGGCCGAGACCGTACGCACCGCCTGGGCGATCGCGCGACGCGAGCCGACCAGGACGACGAGCTTCCGCGCCCGGGTCACGGCCGTGTAGAGCAGGTTCCGCTGGAGCATCATCCACGCACTCATGGTGACCGGGATCACCACGGCCGGATACTCACTGCCCTGCGAACGGTGGATGGTGACCGCGTACGCGTGGGACAGCTCGTCCAGTTCGTCGAAGCCGTACGGCACCTCCTCGTCCTCGTCCGTCCGGACGGTCAGGCGCTGTTCCACGGGGTCCAGCGCCGTCACCACTCCGACCGTACCGTTGAACACCCCGTTCGCCCCCTTCTCGTAATTGTTCCTGATCTGGGTCACCTTGTCCCCGACGCGGAAGACCCGGCCGCCGAACCGCTTCTCCGGGACGTCCGGACGGGCCGGGGTGATCATCTGCTGGAGCAGCCCGTTCAGCGCGCCCGCGCCCGCCGGGCCCCGGTGCATGGGGGCCAGGACCTGCACGTCCCGGCGCGGGTCCAGCCCGAATCTGGCCGGAATACGCCGGGCGGCGACCTCGACGGCGACCCGGGCCGCGTCCTCCGTCTCCTCCTCCGCGAAGAGGAAGAAGTCCGGCAGACCGGTGGTGGTGGGCGGCAGGCCCTCGTTGATCCGGTGCGCGTTGGTGACCACGCCGGACTGCTGGGCCTGGCGGAAGATCCTGGTCAGCCGGACGGCCGGGACCGGACTGCCCGGGGCGAGGAGATCGGCGAGCACCTCGCCCGCGCCGACCGACGGCAGCTGGTCCACATCCCCCACCAGGAGCAGATGGGCGCCCGGCGCCACCGCCTTGACCAGCTTGTTCGCGAGCAGCAGGTCCAGCATGGAGGCCTCGTCGACCACCACGAGGTCCGCGTCGAGCGGCCGGTCCCGGTCGTACGCCGCGTCCCCGCCCGGCTTGAGCTCCAGCAGCCGGTGGACGGTGGAGGCCTCGGCGCCGGTCAGCTCGGCCAGCCGCTTGGCGGCACGGCCGGTCGGCGCCGCGAGGACCACCCTGGCCTTCTTGGCCCGGGCCAGCTCCACCACGGAGCGGACGGTGAAGGACTTGCCGCAGCCGGGACCGCCGGTGAGGACCGCCACCTTCTGGGTCAGGGCGAGCCGGACGGCCTGCTCCTGCTCGGGCGCCAGGGTGGCCCCCGTACGCTCCGCGAGCCAGGTCAGCGCCTTGTCCCAGGCCACGTCCCGGAAGGCCGGCATCCGGTCCTCCGGGGTGCGCAGCAGCCGGCGGAGCTGCCCGGCGAGGGAGAGCTCCGCCCGGTGGAAGGGGATCAGGTAGACGGCCGTGACCGGCTCGCCCTCGGGGCCCGGAACGGACTCCCGGACCACCCCCTCGGGGTCCTCGGCCAGCTCGGCGAGACACTCGATGACGAGCCCGGTGTCCACCTGGAGCAGCTTCACCGAGTCCGCGATCAGCCGCTCCTCGGGCAGGAAGCAGTGCCCCTGGTCGCTCGACTGCGAGAGGGCGTACTGGAGCCCGGCCTTCACCCGCTCGGGGCTGTCGTGCGGGATGCCGACCGACTGGGCGATCCGGTCGGCGGTGAGGAAGCCGATGCCCCAGACGTCGGCGGCGAGCCGGTAGGGCTGCTCGCGGACGACGGAGATCGAGGCGTCCCCGTACTGCTTGTAGATGCGGACGGCGATGGAGGTGGAGACGCCGACCGTCTGGAGGAAGAGCATCACCTCCTTGATGGCCTTCTGCTCCTCCCAGGCGGCGGTGATGTTCTTCGTCCGCTTCGGGCCGAGCCCGGGGACCTCGACGAGACGGCCCGGCTCCTGCTCCAGGATGTCGAGCGTCGCCAGGCCGAAGTGGGTGGTGATGCGGTCGGCGAAGACCGGACCGATGCCCTTGACCAGGCCGGAGCCGAGATAGCGGCGGATGCCCTGGATGGTGGCGGGCAGGACGGTCGTGTAGTCGTCCACCTGGAACTGCCGGCCGTACTGCGGGTGGGACCCCCAGCGGCCCTCCATCCGCAGCGACTCCCCCGGCTGGGCGCCGAGCAGCGCGCCGACGACGGTGAGCAGCTCACCGGCACCGCGGCCGGTGTCGACCCGGGCGACCGTGTAACCGCTCTCCTCGTTGGCGTACGTGATCCGCTCCAGCACGCCCTCCAGGACGACGGGGCGGGGCGGCTGACCCTCGTTGGACATGTACCGACCGTAGCGAAGGCCGCCGACAGCGGGGGCGGGGCTGTGGACGACTCCCGCTCCGGGATGCCGGACAGGCGGATGAAACGTAGCGTCTCGGACATGAGCGAGAGCAGTGACTCCTTCCAGGACGAGGTCCTGGCCGAACTCGGCGAGGACCGCCTGGCGGAGATCGCCACGCTCGCCGGCACCGACACGGCCGGCGCGCGGGCGCTCGTGGACGGCTCGGTCACGGAGCTCTCTGGCGAGCTGCGGCAGGCGGCCGCCGAGCCGGCCAGCGCGGACGAGGTCAAGGCCGCCGTCGACGAGGTCACCTCGGAAGAGCCCCCGCTCCAGGGCGTCGCCTCCTTCGGCGGACTCGCGGCCGGCGGCCTGATGGCGGGCGTCCTGGCCAAGCTGGCCAAGCCCGCCGCCACCGCCGTCGCCAAGCGCACGGGCCTCCCCCCGGCCACCGTCGACCGCGCGGTCGGCCTCTTGGTCCCGGTGATCCTCTCGGTCCTGACCAGACGCGCCGCCGCGAAGAAGGGCGGCGGCCTCGGCGACCTGCTGGGCGGCGGCAAGAGGTAGCCCGGCCCCGCCGCACACGGGGCCGGGCCTGGAGGGCCCCCGCCGCGCACGCGGGGGCCTGGTCTGGAGGATCCGGGAGCTTGAATCCGGGAGCCGGGATCCGGACCCGGGAGCTTGGATCCGGGAGCCGGGATCTTGGATTTCGGATCCAAGATTCTGAATCTTGGATCCGGGATCCGGGATTTCGGATCTTGGATTCGGGATCCGGGCTTTCGGATCCGGGCTTTCGGATCCCGGGCGACGAGCCGGCCTCAGACCTTCAGGAACGCCTCCAGGGTCTCCTCCAGGACCTCCACGCCGTCCCTCGCCCACAGCGCGTCGTTGAACAGCTCGACCTCCACGGGCCCCGTGTAGCCGACGCGTTCGAGCAGCGCCGCCCACCAGGTGAGGTCGATCGCGCCGGTGCCGAGCTGGCCGCGGCCGTTGAGGACGCCCTCCGGGAGGGGGGTCGTCCAGTCGGCGAGCTGGAAGGAGTGGACGCGGCCGCCGGCCGCGGCGCGTTCCACCGCCGCCGGGGCGTTCTCGTCCCACCACAGGTGGTACGTGTCGACGGTGACGCCCACCTGGTCGGCCGGGAAGCGCTCCGCGATGTCCAGGGCCTGGTCCAGGGTGGAGATCGCGCACCGGTCGGAGGCGTACATCGGGTGGAGGGGTTCGATGGCGAGGCGGACGCCGCGCGCGCCGGCGTAGGGGGCGAGTGCGCCGATGGCGTCCGCGATGCGCGCGCGTGCCGCGGGCAGGTCGCGGCTGCCGGCGGGCAGGCCGCCGGAGACGAGCACCAGGGTGTCGGTGCCGAGCGCCGCCGCCTCGTCGATCGCCGCCCGGTTCTCGGCCTCCCAGCCGTCGCTGGTGAAGAAGCCGCCGCGGCAGAGCGTGGTGACGGCGAGACCGGCGTCCCGCACCAGGCGGGCCGCGGCCTCGACGCCGTACTCCCGGACCGGCTCGCGCCACAGGCCGATGCCCGGGACGCCGAGCCGGACGCACTGCGCGACCAGTTCGGGGAGCGGCAGCTGGCGGACCGTCATCTGGTTGACGCTGAAGCGGTCGAGGTTCACTGGGGGACTCCGTGGACGGTGAGGAGGGCGCGCATCCGGGCCTCCGCGCGCGCCGGGTCCGGGAACAGGCCGAGGCCGTCGGCGAGTTCGTAGGCGCGGGCCAGGTGCGGCAGGGAGCGGGCCGAGTGGAGGCCGCCGACCATGGTGAAGTGCTCCTGGTGGCCCGCGAGCCAGGCCAGGAGGACCACGCCCGTCTTGTAGTAGCGGGTCGGGGGCTCGAAGAGGTGGCGGGAGAGCGCGACCGTCGGGTCGAGCAGCTTGCGGAAGCCCGCCGTGTCGCCGGTGTCGAGGGTCCTGACCGCCTCCGCCGCCAGCGGGCCGAGCGGGTCGAAGATGCCGAGCAGGGCGTGGCTGAAGCGCCCGCCCGCCGAGGGCTCCTCGCCCGCGATCAGCTCGGGGTAGTGGAAGTCGTCGCCGGTGTAGCAGCGGACGCCCTCGGGGAGCCGGCGGCGGAGCGCGATCTCGCGGCCCGCGTCGAGGAGGGAGATCTTGACGCCGTCGACCTTGTCGGGGTGGGCGGCGATGACCTCCAGGAAGGTCTCGGTGGCCGCGTCGAGGTCGGCGGAGCCCCAGTACCCCTCCAGGGCCGGGTCGAACATCGGGCCGAGCCAGTGGAGGATCACGGGCTCGGCGGCCTGGCGCAGCAGGTGGCCGTAGAGCTCCAGGTAGTCCTCGGGTCCGGTGGCCGCGGCGGCGAGCGCGCGGGAGGCCATGAGGATGGCCTGGGCACCGGACTCCTCGACGACCGCGAGCTGCTCCTCGTACGCGGCCCTGATCTCCGGCAGCGCGGCCGGGCCGGTGAGCTGGTCGGTGCCGACGCCGCAGGCGATCGCGCCGCCGACGGCCTTGGCCTCGGCGGCGGAGCGGCGGATCAGTTCCGCCGCTCCCGCCCAGTCGAGGCCCATGCCGCGCTGGGCGGTGTCCATGGCCTCCGCGACGCCGAGGCCGTAGGACCACAGGTGGCGGCGGAAGGCGAGGGTGGCGTCCCAGTCGACGGCGGCGGGGCCGTCGGGGGTGGTGTCGGCGTACGGGTCGGCGACGACGTGCGCGGCGGAGAAGACCGTGCGGGAGGTCAGCGGGCCGGGCGCGGCGGGCACGAGCGGTTCGGTGCGGGGCTCGTACGCGCGCGTGCCGCCGCCCGGGACGGGGAGGAGGAGGGTCACAGGGACACCTCGGGGACGTCGAGGCGGCGGCCCTCGGCGGCGGACCTCAGGCCGAGTTCGGCGAGCTGGACGCCGCGGGCGCCGGCGAGCAGGTCCCAGTGGTAGGGCTCGTCGAGGACGACGTGGCGGAGGAAGAGCTCCCACTGGGCCTTGAAGCCGTTGTCGAACTCGGCGTTGTCGGGGACCTCCTGCCACTGGTCGCGGAAGGAGTAGGTGGCGGGGATGTCGGGGTTCCACACCGGCTTGGGGGTCAGGCTCCGGTGCTGGACGCGGCAGTCGCGCAGGCCGGCGACGGCGGATCCCTCGGTGCCGTCGACCTGGAACTCGACGAGCTCGTCGCGGTGGACGCGGACCGCCCAGGAGGAGTTGATCTGGGCGATGGCGCCGCCCTCCAGGTGGAAGGTGCCGTAGGCGGCGTCGTCGGCGGTGGCCTCGTACGGCTTGCCCTGCTCGTCCCAGCGGCGCGGGACGTGGGTGGCGATCTCGGCGGAGACCGAGGTGACCCGGCCGAAGAGCTCGTGGAGCACGTACTCCCAGTGCGGGAACATGTCGACGACGATGCCGCCGCCGTCCTCGGAGCGGTAGTTCCAGCTGGGGCGCTGGGCCTCCTGCCAGTCGCCCTCGAAGACCCAGTAGCCGAACTCGCCGCGCACGGACAGGATCTCGCCGAAGAAGCCGCCGTCGATGAGCCGCTTGAGCTTGAGCAGGCCGGGGAGGAAGAGCTTGTCCTGGACG
This sequence comes from Streptomyces sp. NPDC056503, assembly GCF_042794995.1. Classification (NCBI taxonomy): domain Bacteria; kingdom Bacillati; phylum Actinomycetota; class Actinomycetes; order Kitasatosporales; family Streptomycetaceae; genus Streptomyces; species Streptomyces sp. NPDC056503. Next base: position 29,551 of record NZ_JBHTST010000047.1, on the reverse strand, counting down.
ACGCCGTGCTTGACGCCCCTCCCGGCGGCGAGACGGGCGAGGTCGAGGGCGCCGGCGAAGTCGGCGGCGGTGGGCTTCTCGGTGTAGATGTGCTTGCCGGCCTCGATGGCCTTGGTGAGGGCGTCGGCGCGGGCCGAGGTGACCTGGGCGTCGAAGTAGATGTCGACGGAGTCGTCGGCGAGGACGGCGTCGAGGTCGGTGGACCACTCGGTCAGGCCGTGCTTCTCGGCGAGGGCGCGCAGGGCGTGCTCGCGGCGGCCGATGAGGACCGGTTCGGGCCAGAGGACCTCGCCGTTCCCGAGGTCGAGGCCGCCCTGCTCGCGGAGCGCGAGGATCGAGCGGACGAGGTGCTGGCGGTAGCCCATGCGCCCGGTGACGCCGTTCATGGCGATGCGGATTGTCCTGCGTGTCACGGAATGTTCCTCTCCCGGGCGGGCCTGCGCCCTCGTTCGACTGCGATCACTGCGTGAAGGCACGACAGAAAGCGCTTCCGGCGCGACGATAGAAAGCGCTTTCTGTCGCGGATGACGCTAGCCTGCCGACATCACGCCGGACAAGGGCCCCGCGCCTTCGGCCTCGAAGCCGCGCACGCGAGGTCATCGGCCACCCGCGAAGTCGGAGGTACGCACGCGATGTCGGAGGTACGCACGCGATGACCGTCACCCTGTCGGACGTGGCCGCCCGCGCCCGGGTCTCCCCCGCGACCGTCTCCCGCGTCCTCAACGGCAACTACCCGGTCGCCGCCTCGACGCGGGAACGGGTCCTCAAGGCCGTCGAGGAGCTGGACTACGTCCTGAACGGGCCCGCGAGCTCGCTCGCCGCCGCCACCTCCGACCTGGTCGGAGTGCTGGTCAACGACATCGCCGACCCCTTCTTCGGGATCATGGCGAGCGCCGCGCAGAGCGCGATCGGCGAGGGCGGCTCGGGCCGGGCGGGCGGCGAGAAGCTGGCCGTCGTCTGCAACACCGGCGGCTCCCCCGAGCGCGAGCTCACCTACCTCACGCTGCTCCAGCGGCAGCGGGCCGCCGCCGTGATCCTCATGGGCGGCTCCCTGGAGGACCCCGGACACCTGGCCGCGACGGCCGCGAAGCTGGCCCGGATGGCCGAGGCCGGGACCCGGGTCGTGCTGTGCGGACGCCCGCCCGTGCCCGGGGACGCGCACACCGCCGCGCTCGTCTTCGACAACCGCGCGGGGGGCCGCCGGCTCGCCGAGCACCTGCTCGGCCTCGGCCACACCCGGATCGGTTACGTCGCGGGCCCCGCCGACCGCACCACCACCCGGCACCGCCTGGAGGGCCACCGGGAGGCCCTCGCGGCGGCGGGCGTCCCGGAGGGCCCGACCGTGCACGGCCCCTACGACCGCGCCGCCGGCCACGCGGCCGTCGCCGGACTCCTCGCCCGCGACCCGGACCTCACGGCCGTCGTCGCCGCCAACGACACGGTGGCCCTCGGCGTCTGCGCGGCCCTGCGGGAGCGGGGCCTGTCGATCCCCGGCGACGTCTCGGTCGCCGGCTTCGACGACCTCCCGTTCTCGGTCGACGCGGTCCCCGCCCTGACCACCGTCCGCCTCCCCCTGCACGACTCGGGGGCGCGCGCCGGCCGGCTGGCGATGGCCACGGAGGACGCCCCGCCGACCGGCACGGAGACGGTCCCGGGCGAGCTGGTCGTCCGGGACTCGACGGCGGCGCCCCGGGGGTAGCGCCGCCCGGGCGGATCGGCCGCGGGGCCCCGCCCGTACCCCGCCGTAGGGCCCCCGCCGCCGCACCCCGCCGTACGCACCCGCGCGGGCGGAGGCCGTCCGGGGCGCGGCCGGGCTCTACGAGCCGGCGGAGCCGTTCGGCTTCGCGTCCGCGTGGGCGGCCAGGCCGGTGGCGGCGAGGACCGCGTCGACCGTCTCCTCCACCGTCTGGTCGGCGTTGTCGATCCAGACGGCCCGGTCGGAGAGTTCGGCGCGCATGGCCTCGTCCAGGAACGCCCAGTTGGTGGTGAGGCGCTTGTGGCGGGCGTTGTTGCGCTCCCAGGCCTTGTCCGGGCCCGGGGCGAGGATCACCACGTGGAGCGGGACCGCCGTCGCGTGGCGGCGGTAGAAGTCCAGGTGGGAGGCGCGCACCACGACGTCGTCCATGACCGGGAGGAAGCCGGCGGCGGCGAAACTGCCCGCGAGGAGGCAGGCGTTGCGGGCGCGGAGGAGGATCTGGCGGTCCGCCTCCGGGTCGCCGTCCGGGGTCGGCCAGTGGCCGCCGCCGACGATCAGCTCCTGGAGGTGGTCGACCTCGATGTGCGCGGCGCGGGCGAAGCGGGCGGCGAGGGCGGCCGAGACGGTCGACTTGCCGCTGCCGGGGATGCCGGCGAGGAGCAGGGCGCCGGGGGCGGGGACAGGGGCGTCGACGGTCACGTTCTCGAAGGTCATGCGGGCCTTTCCTCGCTGGTGGGACCCCCGGACGATACGGGAACGGGGGCCTCCCGCACCACGGGTTTCGGGGCCGTCGCGGTCCGCCGGGGGGCCAGCGACGTCAGGGCGACCCCGCCCACGAGGAGCGCCGCCGCCGCCCACCGCAGCGGGCTGATCGACTCGTCCAGGAAGAGCGCGGCCGAGGACATGCCGAAGACGGGGACGAGGAGCGAGAAGGGGGCCACGGAGGAGGCGGGGTGGCGGCGGAGCAGCCACCCCCAGGCGCCGAAGCCGAAGACGGTGGTGACCCAGGCGACGTAGAGGATGACGCCGGCGCCGGTCCAGTCGAGGGCGCGCAGCGCCGCCAGGTCGCGTTCGGGGCCCTCCAGGAGGAGGGAGAGGGCGAGCAGCGGCAGGACGGGCACGGTGCTGACCCAGACCATCCAGTTGAGCGGGTCGGGCGGGGCGGCCTTGCGGGTGAGGACGTTGGAGACGCCCCAGCAGGCGGCGGCCGCGATGACCAGGACGAAGCCGGTGACGGGTCCGGAGGCGCCCTCGTCGGCGGCGGCGACGCCGATGCCGGCGAGGGCCACGCCCATGCCGAGGACGGCGAGCCGCCCGGGGCGTTCGCCGAGGGCGGCGAAGGCGAGGAGGGCGGTGAAGACCGCCTGCACCTGGAGGACGAGGGAGGAGAGTCCGGCGGGCGCGCCGAGGTCCATGCCGGTGAAGAGGAGGCCGAACTTGGCGACGCCGAGGGCGAGTCCGACGGCGACGATCCACTTCCAGGCGACCTTGGGCCGGCCGACGAGGAAGACGGCGGGGAGGGCGGCGACGAGGAAGCGGAGGGCGGAGAAGAGCAGCGGCGGGAAGTGGTCGAGGCCGATCTCGATGACGACGAAGTTGACCCCCCAGACCGCGGCGACGAGCGCGGCGAGGGCGATGTGTGCGGGGCGCATGGAAGCGAGCATGGCCGCCCCGACCGTGTAGCACCAGCACGGTTCTCTTCATGGTTGGATGAAGTACTGCTACATCCAGGGAGGTCCCGTGCTCGATCTCGGCCGGCTGCGCGCCCTGTACGCCGTCTCCGTCCACGGCAGCGTGGGCGCCGCCGCGGCGGCGCTCGGCTACACCCCCTCGGCGGTCTCCCAGCAGATCGCGAAGCTGGAGCGGGAGACCCGCACGACCCTGCTCGAACGGAGCGGCCGGGGCGTCCGCCTCACCGACGACGCCCGGCAGCTCTGCGACACCGCACGGCAGTTGCTGTCGCTCGTGGAGGAGGCGGAGGTGCGCCTCGAAGAGCGGCGGGGGCTGCCCGCCGGGCGGCTGGCGATCGGCTGCTTCCCGAGCGCGGCGCGCGGTCTGATGCCCCGGGTGCTGGCGGAGCTGGCCCGGCGCCATCCCGGTCTGGACGCCCGGCTGACCGAGGTCGACCCGCACCTGTCGGTCGACCTGGTGGCGCGCGGGGTGCTCGACCTGGCCGTGGCGCACGACTGGGACATCGCGCCGCTGCCGGCGCCGCCCGGGGTGGAGCAGGCGGTGATCGGCGACGACGGCTGCGACATCCTCGTCCACCGGGACCATCCGCTGGCGGCGAGGCGGTCGGTGCGGCGGGAGGAGCTGGCGGACGAGCGGTGGATCTCGCAGCCGCCGGGGACGGTGTGCCACGACTGGCTGGAGCGGACGCTGCGGTCGACCGGGGTGGAGCCGCTGATCGTCCATCAGGCGGAGGAGAACCACACGCAGGTCGCGCTGGTCGCGGCCGGTCTCGGCATCGCGCTCGTCCCCCGTCTCGGGCGCGGCGGGCTGCCGCCGGAGGTGGCGCCGCTGCGGCTCGACCCGGCGCCGACGCGGCGGCTGCACGCGCTGTGGCGGGCGGGGGCGGCGCGGCGGCCGGCGATCCGGGAGACGGTCCGGACGCTCCAGGAGCTGTGGCCGTCGATCGCGGCGGCGGCCTGATCGGGCCCGACCGGAACCGGCGTCCCGAACCGGCGTCCCGAACCGGCGCCCCGAACCGGCGCCCCGAACAGGCGTCCTGAACCGGGACGGACCTCTCTTCTCGGCGATTCGTGCGGGAATCCTTGACCTGGTAGTTACTTTCAGACTATCCGTTCACCTTGGAAGTTTCCTTCATTCCCCTGCCCACCCCTGCACGGCCGGAAGGAGCACCAGTGCACCAACCCGCCCCCGCCCCCACCCGCCGCACCCTGCTCACCGTCACCGCCGCCGCGGCCGCCGCGGCCGTCACCGGCGCCGCCGCCCCCACCGCCCACGCCGGCCCCGCCACCGACGCCCGCACCGAGGAGCGGCTGCGCCGGATCGTCGGCCGGATGTCGCTGGAGGAGAAGGTCGGCCAGCTCTTCGTCTCGCGGGTGTACGGCCACTCGGCCACCGCCCCCGACCAGGCCGACGCCGACGCCAACCTCCGGGAGCTCGGCGTCCGCACCGCCGCCGAGCTGGTCGAGCGCTACCACCTCGGCGGGATCATCTACTTCGCCTGGGCCCACAACACCCGCTCCCCGCACCAGATCGCCGAGCTGTCCAACGGCATCCAGGCGGCCGCGCTCGCCGCCCGTACGCCGGTCCCCGTGCTGATCTCCACCGACCAGGAGCACGGCATCGTCTGCCGGGTCGGCGAGCCCGCCACCCTCCTGCCCGGCGCGATGGCGCTCGGCGCGGGCGGCTCCCCCGCGGACACCCGCAAGGCCGCCCGGATCGCCGGCGCCGAGCTGGCCGCGCTCGGCATCCGGCAGAACTACGCCCCGGTCGCCGACGTCAACGTCAACCCGGCCAACCCGGTCATCGGCGTCCGCTCCCTCGGCGCCGACCCCCGCGCGGTCTCCGGTCTCGTCACCGCGCAGATCCGCGGCTACCAGGGCGCCGGCGTCGCGGCCACCGCCAAGCACTTCCCCGGCCACGGCGACACGGCCGTGGACAGCCACTACGGCCTGCCGGTCATCACCCACACCCGCGCGCAGTGGGCCGAGCTGGACGCCCCGCCGTTCCGGGCGGCGATCGCCGCCGGCATCGACGCGATCATGACCGCGCACCTGGTCGTCCCGGCCCTCGACCCGTCCGAGGACCCGGCGACGCTCTCGTACCCCATCCTCACCGGCGTCCTCCGGGAACAGCTCGGCTACGACGGGGTGGTGGTGACCGACGCCCTCGACATGCAGGGCGTCCGCACCAAGTACGGCGACGACCGGGTCCCGGTGCTCGCCCTGAAGGCGGGCGTGGACCAGCTGCTCAACCCGCCGAAGCTCGACGTGGCGTGGAACGCGGTGCTCGGCGCCGTACGCGGCGGGGAGCTGACCGAGGAGCGGCTCGACGAGTCGGTCCTGCGGATCCTGCGGCTGAAGGCCCGGCGGGGCCTGTTCACCGAGCCGCGTACGACCCCGGCGGAGGTGGACGCGACCGTCGGCACCGCCCGGCACCTCGCCGAGGCCGACCGGATCGCCGAACGGACCACCACCCTCCTGGTCAACGAGGACGGCTTCCTGCCGCTCTCCCCGGCCACGCACGGCAGGGTCCTGGTCGTCGGCGCCGACCCGGCCTCCCCGTCCGGTACGACGGGACCGCCGACGGCCACCCTCGCCGGGGCCCTGCGCGAACTGGGCTTCACCGCGACCGCGCTCTCCACCGGGATCACCCCGACGGCGGCCCGGATCGAGGAGGCGGTGGCCGCCTCGGCCGGGCAGGACGTGATCGTGGTGGGCACGTACAACGTCTCCGCGACCAGCCCGCAGCGCACCCTGGTGGAGCGGCTCGTGGCGACCGGGGTGCCGGTGGTGACGGTCGCCCTCCGCAACCCGTACGACGTCGCCCGGCTCTCCGGGCAGCGGGCCACGCTCGCCGCGTACTCCTGGACCGACGTCGAGCTCCGGGCCGCCGTCCGGGTCCTCGCCGGGCGGGCGAGGCCGCGCGGGCGGCTGCCGGTGCCGGTGCGGAGCGCCGAGGACCCGGCGGTCACGCTCCACCCGCTCGGGTTCGGCCTCTCGTACGGCCGCTGACGGCACGGGGGGTGCGCCCGGCGGGCGCACCCCCTGGAAGCTACGGCCGCAGGCCGTGCTCCCTCGTCGCGTCCTCGTCCACCGGCCGGTCCAGGCGGGCGTCGAAGCGCGCGAGCGGCCGCGCCGCGTCGACGGCCGGGGCGTCGACACCGGCCCAGGCCAGGATGCGGGCCGTGGCCTTCTCCCGCTCGGCGTCGGCGAGTCCGGCGACGTTGGCGCCGTGGTTGGCGCCCGGCGCGTAGAAGACGTAGCTGTCCTTGGTGCCCTTGCCGACGCGGAAGGGCTCGGAGCCCCACGGGTCGTTCTCGCCGTAGACGAAGAGCATCCGGTTCGCGTTCTTGCGGACCCAGTCGTCGACGTCCCGCATCACCCACGGCTTGAACTTCATCGGGATCTCGCGGGGCACGAAGTTCGAGGCCGGCTGGTAGCCGTAGCGGCTGAGACCGGCGAGGTGCGGCTGCTTGATGGAGGGCGCGCCGAGCTCGGTGGCCGCCTGGTAGTAGTACGGCGTGTAGTACTCCAGGCCCTGGTCGGTGTAGGCGGACCAGCCGGCGTAGGCGTCGATCGTCTCGTAGACGGTGTCGTCGCTCGCGGTCGCGGCCTCCGGGACGGTGTCGCAGACGTCCTCGCCGTAGTACTGCCAGAAGCCCCAGACGAAGTCGAGGACGGTCGCCTCCCACGCCTTGTCGAGCGAGCCGATCGTGTCGAAGGTGGCGCCCTCGGCCTCGGCCCAGGCCCTGAACTTCTCCTGGAGCGGGCCGCGGCGGAGCAGGGCCTCGCGCTGCATGGAGTTCAGGCGGTCGCGGCACTCCTTCGTCCCGACGCCGGCGAAGAACCGGTCGTAGGCCGAGTCCTCCTTGTTCACCACGTCGTTGGGGGCCACGTAGGCGACGACGCCGTCCATGTCCCGCGGGTAGAAGCGCTCGTAGTAGGTGGCGGTCATGCCGCCCTTGGATGCGCCGGTGGAGAGCCAGTTCTCGCCGTAGACCTTCTTCAGCGCGGTGAAGATGCGGTGCTGGTCGGAGGCGGCCTGCCAGATGTCGAGCTTGGACCAGTCGGCGGGCTGCGGGCGGGACGGCGTGAAGAAGCGGTACTCCATGGAGACCTGGTTGCCGTCCACGATCCGGGTCGGCTCCGTCCGGCTCGGGGTGGTGCTCAGGCCGTACCCGCTCGTCCGGAAGACGGTGGGGCGGCCGGTGTCCTTGTGGAGGACCGTGATGCGCTGCTGGAACGTACCGGCCCACGGGCGCCGGTGGTCGACCGGCTGCTCGTAGTTCAGGACGAAGAAGCGGTAGCCGGCGTACGGCTTCTCCTCGATCAGGCTCATCCCGGGGATCGCCAGGAGGCGGTCCTTGATGTCCGAGCTCGGCGCCTCGGCGGCGGTGGCCGCGGATTCGGTGTCGGCGGCGGTGGCGGTGGCCACGCCGGTGGAGCCCACGGTGCCTATGAGCACCGAAAGCGACAGCAGCAGTCTCAGCGACTTGCGCATGCACCCTCCCCATGATTCACAGCGGTGCCGTGAACCTAGCGGGGTGAACGTCCGGGCCGCCAGACCCGGTTGAGCCTTACCTCTGCATCAGCACAGGATCCAGCCGGTGGCGGTGGAGCGGCCGGAGACGGTCGCGGTGGCGCGGACGCAGCGGTTGAGCGCGTGGACGGTCACCGGTCCGGCCTGCCGGCCCCAGCTCCCGCTGACGACGGCGGCCCGGCCGCCGCGCGGCTGGAGGGTCAGTCTCATGGGGCGCGGGGCGCCGGGCCGCTTGGCGAGGACCAGCGCGCAGGCGTAGTGGCGGGTCCGGTAGAGGCGCAGCTCGCCGGTGGCGAAGGAGACCGTGCGGGCGGGCCGCCCCTGGCAGACGGAGACGGCGTCGGCGGTGCCCGTGCCCGGACCGGCCAGGGTGAGCAGTCCGGCGGCGAAGGCCAGGGCGAGGGCGTACGCGACGGGGTGCACGCGCGCGCGTGCCAGGGCCCGGCGGACGTACGCGCGCGTGCGCGTGGGCGGCCGGACCGCGGTACCTCCGGACATGCCCGCTCCTCCCCCGCTCTCCTTCTGGCCGTACACGCTTACGACGTTCCAGACGCCCGTACGGTTGCCCCCGGGGGGCGGATCACCCGGAGAAGTGGCCCATGACCAGGCCGAGGAAGACCACCTCGGCGGCGATCAGCGTCCACAGGGCGGCCCAGCGGGCGGTGGCGGGCGGGTGCCCGTCGGGGGTGGTGAGCGCCGCGAGCCAGGCGGTGCCGGCGACGGCCAGGGTGACCGCGTAGAGCCAGCCGGGGACGTCACCGCACGTCCCGCGCATGACGCACTCCGAGCCGGTCTCGGAGGAGAGGGCGGCGAGCACGACGAGCAGCGTCGCCGGCAGGAACAGCAGCCCGGCCCAGAGCGCGCCGCGGCGCAGCGCCCGGGCCTCCTGGCCGGGCGGGAAGGCGTCGGCGGAGGAGGGGGTGGACGCGGGGGCGGGTGCGGCGGGCCGGGTCGCGTGGTCGTTCATGACGTCGATCCAACCCCGGCCGCCGCCGCCGGGCATGAGCCCCCGTACTCAGATCGCGGCCGGTTCCTCCTCCTGCTCCGCCTCCGGGTCCGCCTCGCCGATGAAGGTGCGCCACAGGGTCGCGTAGCGGCCGTCGCGGGCGAGGAGTTCGTCGTGGGTGCCGTCCTCGGCGACCCGGCCGTGGTCCATGACGACGACCCGGTCCGCGCGGGCCGCCGTGGTGAGGCGGTGGGCGACGATGAGGGTGGTGCGGCGGCCGGAGAGGCGCTCGGTGGCGGCGTTCACCTGGGCCTCGGTGGCCAGGTCCAGGGCGGCCGTGGCCTCGTCGAGGAGGAGGACGTCCGGGTCGACCAGCTCGGCGCGGGCCAGCGCGATCAGCTGCCGCTGGCCCGCCGAGAGGTTCCGGCCGCGCTCGGCGACCTCGTGGAGGTAGCCGCCGTCCAGGGTGGCGATCATGTCGTGCGCGCCGGCCGCGCGGGCGGCGGCCTCCACCTCGGCGTCGGTGGCGCCGGGCCGTCCGTAGGCGATGGCGTCGCGGACCGTCCCGGCGAAGAGGTACGCCTCCTGGGGAACGACGCCGAGCCGGTGCCGGTACGAGGTGAGGTCGAGGTCCCGGAGGTCGGCGCCGTCCGCGGTGACCCGGCCCGCGGTCGGGTCGTAGAAGCGGGCGACCAGCTTGACCAGCGTCGACTTTCCGGCGCCGGTCTCGCCGACGAAGGCGACGGTCTGCCCGGCGGGGATCCGCAGGTCGATCCCGGCGAGGGCCTCCTCCTCCTTCCCGTACGCGAAGTCCACGGACTCGAAGGCGATCTCGCCGCGCAGCGACAGCACCTCGCGGGGCTCGGCGGCGGCGGCCGTGGAGGTCGGCTCCTGGAGCAGCTCCCGCATGCGGCCGAGCGAGACGGCCGCCTGCTGGTAGCCGTCGAAGACCTGGGAGAGCTGCTGGACGGGGGCGAAGAACAGGTCGATGTAGAGGAGGTAGGCGACGAGGGCGCCGGTGGTGAGGGTGCCGGCCTCGATCCGGTTGGCGCCGACGATCATGACGGCCGCGGCGGCGGCCGAGGAGAGCAGCGTGACGAACGGGAAGTAGACCGAGATCAGCCACTGGCCGCGTACGCGCGCGTCCCGGTAGGCGTCGCCGCGCTCCGCGAACCGCGCCGCGCCCGACCGCTCCCGGCCGAAGGCCTGCACGATCCGCAGCCCGGCGACGGACTCCTGGAGGTCGGCGTTGACGACGCTGATCCGCTCGCGGGCCAGCTCGTACGCCTTCACGCTGGAGCGGCGGAAGTAGTACGTGGCGACCGCGAGGAACGGCAGGGAGGCGAAGACGACCAGGGCCAGCTGGAGGTCGAGGACCAGCAGCGCCGCCATGATCCCGAAGAAGGTGACGACCGAGACGAAGGCGGTGACCAGGCCCGTCTGGAGGAAGGACGACATGGCGTCGACGTCCGTCGTCATCCGGGTCATGATCCGGCCGGTCAGCTCGCGCTCGTAGTAGTCGAGGCCGAGCCGCTGGAGCTGGGAGAAGATCTTCAGGCGGAGCGCGTAGAGCACCCGCTCGCCGGTCCGGCCGGTCATCCGGGTCTCCGCGGTCTGCGCCACCCACTGCACCAGGACGGTGACGAGCGCGAGCGCGGAGGCGGCCCAGACGGCGCCGATGGCGAGCCGGTTCACGCCCTCGTCGATGCCGTGCCGGATGAGGACCGGCAGGAGCAGGCCGGCGCCGGCGTCGAGGGCGACCAGGCCGAGGCTGATCAGGAGGGGCGCGCCGAAGCCGCGCAGCAGCCGGCGGAGCCCGTAGTCGGTCTCCGGCTCCACGGCCCGGGCCTCGTCCACGTCCGGGACGTCGGCGGCGGGCGGCAGGGCGGCGACGGCGGCGAGCAGCTCGGGGGTGGCTCCGGCGGCCTTCGCCTCGCGGTCGGGGGCCTCGTCCCGCACCCACAGGGCGGGGGTGATGCCGCGCTCGGCGTCGAACTCTGCGTCCAGCTCGGCCCGCAGGGCGTCGTCCTCCGCGGGGGCCGCCCCGGCCTTCAGGACGTGGCCGGGCGAGACGCCGCCCAGCTCGTCGGGGTCGGTGAGGAGCCGGCGGTAGAGCGCGGAGCGCTCCTCCAGCTCCTCGTGGGTGCCGAGGTCGGCGAGCCGGCCGCCGTCGAGGACGGCGATCCGGTCGGCGAGGCCGAGGGTGGAGCGGCGGTGCGCGATGAGCAGGGTCGTCCGGCCCGCCATGACGGCCTTGAGGGCCTCGTGGATCTCGTGCTCGACCTTGGCGTCGACGGCGGAGGTGGCGTCGTCGAGGACGAGGAGGCGGGGGTCGGTGAGGATCGCGCGGGCGAGCGCGACGCGCTGGCGCTGGCCGCCGGAGAGGGTGAGGCCGTGCTCGCCGACCCTGGTGGCGTAGCCCTCCGGCAGCTCGGCGATGAAGCTGTCGGCGCGGGCGGCCCGGGCGGCGGCCTCGACCTGCTCGTCGGTGGCGTCGGGGACGCCGTACGCGATGTTGGCGCGGACGGTGTCGGAGAAGAGGAAGGAGTCCTCGGGGACGAGGCCGATCGCGGCCCGCAGCGAGGCCAGGGTCAGCTCGCGGACGTCGTGGCCGCCGACGAGGACGGCGCCCCGGTCGACGTCGTAGAAGCGGGACAGGAGGAGGGAGACGGTCGACTTGCCGGAGCCGGAGGAGCCGACGAGGGCGACGGTCTCGCCGGCCCGCAGCTCCAGCGAGAACCCGTCGAGGACGGGCTTCCCCTCGCCGTAGCCGAAGCTCACGCCGTCGAACTCGACGGTCGCGGGGGCGTCGGCCGGCAGCTCCTTCGTGCCGTCCTCGATGGCCGGCTCGGTGTCGATCAGCTCGACGACCCGCTCCACGCCCGCGCGTGCCTGCTGGCCGACGGTGAGGACCATGGCGAGCATCCGGACCGGGCCGACGAGGGAGGCGAGGTAGGCGGAGAAGGCGACGAAGGTGCCGAGGGTGATCTGCCCCTTGTACGCGAGCCAGCCGCCGAGCGCGAGGACGGCGACCTGGCCGAGGGCGGGGACGGCCTGGAGGGCGGGGGTGTACAGCGAGTTCAGCCGGATCGTCCGCAGCCGCGCGGCGAACAGCTTCCGCCCCGCGTCCCGGATCTTCCCGGTCTCCTGCGCCTCCTGTCCGAAGCCCTTCACGACCCGGACGCCGGTGACGGCGCCGTCGACGACCCCGGCGACCCCGGCCGCCTCCTGCTGGGCGGCCCAGGTGGCCGGGTGCAGGCGGGTACGGCTCCGCTTGGCGATCCACCAGAGGGCGGGGGCGACGGCGAGGGCGACGAGGGTCAGCGGGATCGACAGCCAGGCCATGACGGCCAGCGAGATGAGGAACAGCAGCACGTTCCCGATGGTCATCGGGAGCATGAAGAGCAGGCCCTGGATGAGCTGGAGGTCGCTGGTGGCGCGCCCGACGACCTGCCCGGTGGACAGCTCGTCCTGCCGCCGCCCGTCGAGCCGCAGGATCGTCCCGTACATGTCGTCCCGGAGGTCCCGCTGCACGTCGAGCGCGAGCCGCCCGCCGTAGTAGCGCCGCACGTAGGTCAGCCCGTACACGAGCAGGGCGGCGCCGAGCAGCAGCCCGGTCCACACGCCGAGCGACCGCGTCCCGGCCCCGATCACGTCGTCGATGATCACCTTGGTGACCAGCGGGACCAGCGCCAGCAGCGCCATGCCGGCCAGCGACGACCCCAGCGCCAGCAGGACGTCCGCCTTGTACCGCCAGGCGTACGCCCACAGCCGCCGCGCCCACCCCTCTTGCCGCTGCCGCTCCACCGCCGCCACGTGGCGCCTCCCGTCCGTCCTGGTCTACCGGAAGCCCACAACGCGCCCGACGTGCGATTTCATCCCGCCGCAACAAAGACCGGGCGGAAGTCCTAGGACCGGTTCGGGCGGTGCCGGGCGCGGCGGCCCGGCGGACCGGCGGCTCGGAGGTGCGTCGGCCCGGCGGCTCGGAGGTGCGTCGGCCCGGCGGCCCGGCGGCCCGGAGGCGCGTCGGCTCAGAGGCGCTTCGGCTCAGAGGTGCGTCGGCTCAGAGGCGCTTCGGCTCAGAGGTGCGTCGGCTCGAACATCCTCAGGAGGGCCGGGAGGACGACCACCGAGGGGCCGGGGGTCGCCAGGGCCTTGGCGAGGTCGGCCGTCAGGGACTCGGGGGTGGCGCGGACCGCGGGGACGCCGAAGGACTCGGCGAGGGCCACGAAGTCGGGGCGGGTGAGGTCCGTGCCGGTGGCCTCGCCGTAGGCGTCGGTCATGTACTCGCGGAGGATGCCGTAGCCGCCGTCGTCGACGATCAGCCAGGTGACGTCGGAGCCGTACTGCTTCGCGGTGGCCAGCTCCGCGATCGAGTACATCGCGCCGCCGTCGCCGGAGACCGCGAGGACCGGGGTCGTCGGGTCGGCGGCCGCCGCGCCGAGGGCGGCCGGGAAGGCATAGCCGAGGCCGCCGGCGCCCTGCGCGGAGTGCATGGTGTTGGGGTGGCGGGCGTCGAAGGCGGACCACGCCCAGTAGGCGAGGATCGTCATGTCCCAGAAGCTCGGGGCGCGGGACGGCAGCGCCTCGCGGACGGCCGCGACGACCTGCCGCTCCAGGGTCAGGTCCTGCGCGGCCAGGCGGTCCGCGACCTTGTCCAGGACCGCGCGGACCCGGGCCGGGGCCGTCGCGTCGGTCCGGTCCCCGGCCGTCTCCAGGAGCGCCTGGAGCGCGAGGCGGGCGTCGGCGTGGATGCCGAGCGCCGGGTGGTTGGACTCCAGCTTGCCCGCGTCCGCCTCGATCTGGATCACCCGGCCGCGCGGGGCGAAGGTGTGGTAGTTCGAGGAGAGCTCGCCGAGCCCCGAGCCGACCACGAGGAGGACGTCGGCGTCCTCCAGGAAGTCCGTGGTGTGCCGGTCCTCCAGCCAGGACTGGAGGGAGAGCGGGTGCTTCCACGGGAAGGCGCCCTTGCCGCCGAAGGTCGTGACGACCGGCGCGTCGAGCTTCTCCGCGAGCGCGAGGAGCTTGCCGGAGGCGTCGGAGCGCACGACCCCGCCGCCGGCGATGATCGCGGGGCGCTCGGCCGTCGACAGCAGGTGCGCGGCGAGCGCGGTCAGCTCCGGGCGCGGGACGACGTCCTCGGGGGTCGCGTCCATCGCCGTGACGACGGGGAGCGTCGTCTCCGCGAGGAGCACGTCCTGCGGGATCTCGACCCAGACGGGGCCGTGCGGGGCGGTGAGCGCCGACTCCCAGGCCGCGGCGAGCGCGGACGGGATCTGGGAGTGCGTACGGACCGTGTGGACGGACTTCACGACGTCCCGGAAGCTGGCCTGCTGGTCGCGGAGCTCGTGGAGGTAGCCGTGCCGGCCGCCGCCGAGTCCGGCGGCGGGGATCTGGCTGCCGACGGCGAGGACCGGCGCGGAGGCGGCGGCCGCCTCCTGGAGCGCGGCGAGCGACATCAGGGCGCCGGGGCCGGTGGAGAGGAGGAGGGGGGCGGCCTCTCCGGTGATCCGGCCGTAGGCGTCGGCGGCGAAGCCCGCGTTGTTCTCGACGCGGAGGCCGACGTAGCGGAGGGAGGAGCGGCGCAGGGCGTCGAACATGCCGAGGGCGTGCTGACCGGGGAGGCCGAAGACCGTGGTGGCGCCGAGGCCGGTGAGCGTCTCGATGACGAGGTCGCCGCCGGTCCGCCCCGCCGGCGGGTTCAGGGCGGCCTCCGTCTGCGCGGGCGTCGGGCGCAGGACCAGGTCGTGGTCGTGGGTCATGTTCGGGTTCCCCTGGGCGTCGTGGTCGGTCGTACGCGAGGGGTGCCCGGCCCGGTCGGACCGGGCACCCCCGGGAATTATCGGCTCGCCGCGATCTGGCGGCTCATGATCGTGGTCAGTTCGTACGCCGTGTGGGAGGCGGCGACCGCCGTGATCTCGGCGTGGTCGTAGGCGGGGGCGACCTCCACGACGTCCGCGGAGACGAGGTTGCAGGAGGAGAGGCCGCGGAGGATCTCCAGGAGCTCGCGGGAGGTCATGCCGCCCGCCTCGGGGGTGCCGGTGCCGGGGGCGTGGGCCGGGTCGAGGCAGTCGATGTCGATGGAGATGTACAGGGGGCGGTCGCCGATGCGCTGGCGCAGCTGGTCGGCGACCTCGTCGGCGCCCCGGCGGTAGATGTCCGCGGAGGTGACGATGCCGAAGCCCATCTTCTCGTCGTCCGTCAGGTCCTGCTTGCCGTAGAGCGGGCCGCGGGTGCCGACGTGCGAGAGGGCCTCGGTGTCGAGGATGCCCTCCTCGACGGCGCGGCGGAACGGCGTGCCGTGGGTGTACTCGGCGCCGAAGTAGGTGTCCCAGGTGTCCAGGTGGGCGTCGAAGTGGAGGAGGGCGACCGGGCCGTGCTTCTTGGCGACCGAGCGGAGCAGCGGGAGGGCGATGGTGTGGTCGCCGCCGAGGGTCATCATGCGGGCGCCGGTGCCGAGGAGCTCGTCGGCGGCGGCCTCGATGGTCTCGACGGCCTCGTTGATGTTGAACGGGTTGACGGCGATGTCGCCGCCGTCCGCGACCTGCGCGAGGGCGAACGGGGAGGCGTCCTGCGCCGGGTTGTAGGGGCGCAGGAGGCGGGAGGCCTCACGGATGGCGTTGCCGCCGAAGCGGGCGCCGGGGCGGTAGGAGACGCCGCTGTCGAAGGGGACGCCGACCACGGCGATGTCGGCGGTGCCGACCTCGTCGAGCCGCGGCAGCCGGGCGAACGTCGCGGGACCGGCGTACCGCGGGACGCGGGACGAGTCGATCGGACCGCGCGGGGTGCTCTGGTCGCTGCTCATGGTCGATGCCTCCTGGGCTGTCGTCGGGGTGCGGCTCGACCGTAAGTCGCCCGAAAGCCACATTGAAGTGTACGTTTCCTCCACTGTCAGGGCGGGATGTGTACGAAGGGACCATGCTCGTGACGCACTCGGCGCCCGGCTCCACTCCTCCGGCACCGCCGGTGCCGCTCGCCGCGCTGCTCGCCCGCCGGGAGCTGGGGCTGCGGCTGCTCGCCGGCCCGGACGACGTGGCGCTGCACTGGGTGCACACCTCGGAGATGGAGGATCCGTACCCGTACCTCCTCGGCGGCGAGCTGCTGATGACGGCGGGGGTGCAGCTGCCGGACCCGGCGCGGTTCGTGGAGCGGGTGGTGGAGGCGGGGGCCGCGGCGCTCGGCTTCGGGGTGACGCCGGTGTACGACACGGTGCCGGCGGAGCTGGTGGAGGCCTGTGTCCGGCACGGGCTGCCGCTGATCGAGGTGCCGCCCCGGACGCCGTTCACGGCGGTGGCGCGGGCGCTGTGGCGGCTGATGGCGGAGGCCAGGCTGAACGAGCTGCGCCGGGTCACGGAGGCCCAGCAGTCCCTGGCGACGGCCGCCGCGCGCCCGGCGCCGGTCCCCGCGGTGCTCGGCGCGCTGGCCTCGCGGCTGGGCGGCCGGGCGGTCCTGTACGGGCCGGACGGCTCGGAGTCGGCGGCGGCCGGCCGGGAGCCGGCCCCGGAGGCGGCGCGGGCCCTGGCGGAGCTCGCCGGTGTCGTCGGCCCCCGCCCGGGCGGCCCGGCGTCGGCGAGCGGCGAGGGCGGCGGGCTGAAGCTGGCGGCGTACGCGCTCGGCGGTGGCGACGGGCTCACCCTGGGCGTGGCGACGGAGCGCCGCGACCCCGGCGACCACACGGTCGTGGGCGTGGCGGTGGTGCTCCTCTCGCTGCTGACCGCCCCGCACCGGGCCGCGGACGTGTCGGTACGGGACGGGGCCCTGACCCGGCTGCTGCTCGGCGCCCCGGCCGCGGAGGCGGCCGCCGCCCTCTCCCCCGGTCCGTGGACGGTGGTGCACGCCCGGGGCGGCGACGGGACCCCCTTCGCGGCGGCCACCCTGGCGGCGGCGCTCGGCACGGACCTGGTCGACGCGGGCCCGACGGTGCGGCTCCTGCTGCCGCCGGACGCGCCCGCGACCGCCCAGCCGGGCTGGACCCTCGGCGTCTCCGCCCCCGCCGACGCCGCCGGCCTCCCGGCGGCCGACGCCCAGGCGGGCCGGGCCCTGCGGCGGGCGGAGGCGGCCCGGACGCCCCTGGTCCGCCACCGCGTGAACGGCCTGGCCGGTCTGGTCGACCCGGCCGAGGCCGCCGCCCACGCGCGCGTGCTCCTCGCTCCCCTCGGCGAGGCGCGGGCCGAGACGCTGCGGACCTGGCTGTCCCTGCACGGCAGCTGGGACCGCACGGCGGCCGCCCTCGGCGTCCACCGCAACACGGTCCGCCAGCGGATCGCCCGCTGCGCGGTCCTGCTCGACCGGGACCTGGACGATCCGGACGTGCGGATGGAGCTGTGGTTCGCCCTCAGTAGAGCTTGTTGACGGCGGTCTTCGTCGTGGTGCGGAAGGCGGTCAGGGGGGCGTCGGCGAGGTCGCCCATCTGGCCCCAGCGGACGTAGGTGACGGTCCGGCCGTCGCGGCCCACCGAGAAGAGGTGGATGTCGGTGTTGCCGACCTGCGGGTCGGCGGTGTCCAGGCTGTAGACCCAGGCGCCCTCCTCGACGGCGACCTTGCCGTGGGAGGCGCTGACGGCGTGCAGGCCCGGGTTCTGCCGCTCCAGCAGGGGGCCGCAGCCGGCGAGGGCCTTGCGGAGGGTGTCGACCAGCTTCACGGCGTCGGCCTCGGTGCGGGCGACGGTGGTGATCTGGACGCCGTTGGTGTCGAGCTCGGTGCGGAACTCGCGGTAGCGGGTGTTCTGCGCCGGGATCTTGTACGGGGCGCAGAGGGCGCCGCCGTTCTCCGGGACGCCGGTGAAGACCCGGGTGGCGGTCCACGGCGTCGACGACGCCGGCATCTGGGAGGCGGCGAGGAAGGCGGGCTGGGCGGCGGCCTGCGCCGGGGCCGCGGCGAGGGCGGCGAGGCCCAGGGCGGCAGCGGCGGCGGTGGCGAGCGCGGTACGGAGCTTGCTCATGGTGGTGGATCCCCCGTCGGGTCGTTCGGTCAGTGCTCGACCAGCGTGGCCGCCGGCGCCCGCCGCCTGCAACGGTGACGCGCCCACCCTCCGTCCCGGAACCATTCCACCCCCACTGACGTGCAAGGACGTGAAGGGTGGGACGCAGGGCCGAGGGGGATGGAATGCCGAAGGACGCCGCCGTCGAGGAGTTCGCGCGGCTCGTGCGCGCGCTGAAGGCGCGGGACGGGAGGAGTTACGAGGCGCTGGGCCGGCGCCTGAGCGTCAGCGCGTCCACCCTCCACCGCTACTGCTCCGGCGCGACCGTCCCGGAGGAGTTCGCCGTGGTCGACCGCCTCGCCCTGCTGTGCGGGGCGGACGAGGAGGAGCGGCGCGCCGTGGAGGCGGCCTGGACCCGCGCGGACGGCGCCCGCCGCCCTCCGGCACCGGAGCCGAAGCCGGAGCCCGCGCCGGGCCTGGAGCCGGAGCCCGTGCCCGGCCCGGAATCGAAGCCCGTGCCCGGCCCGGAGGCGGAGCCCGCGCCGGCCCCGGAGGCGGAGCCCGGGTCCGAGCTGGAACCCGTGCACGCGCGCGTGCCGGGCCTCCCGTCCGCGCGGCGGAGGCGCCGGTGGGGGTGGGTGGGCGTGGTCTGCGGGGCGTTGGCGGTCGTGGGGACGGTGACGCTCGGAGCCGTACTCCTGCCCGGGAAGACCCGGGAGCGGGCCGTCGAACCACCGGCGCCGCTGACGTGGACGGTCGCCTCGCACCTCTGGCGGAACGGCTGCGGGCACACCTATCTCGCGGAGCGGACGCCCGCTCCCCCGCCGGAGCCCGCCGACGCGCGGCGGTGGGCGGTGGCGCAGGGGGCGGTGCACGGCGGGGAGACGCTGGTGCGGGTGTCGGTGCAGGGGAAGGGGGCCGCGGCGGTGGTGCTGCAGGGGCTGCACGTGCGGGTGGTGGAGCGGGGGACGCCGCTGCCGTGGGCGGCGTACCGGATGGACGACGGGTGCGGCGGGGCGGTGACGCCCCGGCGCTTCACGGTGGATCTGGACCGGCCGCGCCCGGTTGCCCGGCCGCTGGACGGGTACGACGCCTCCGGGACGGAGGGGCGGACGCTCCCCGCCGTCTCCTTCCCGTACGCCGTCACCGCCGCCGGCCCGGAGGAGCTGCTGGTCTCGGCGCGGACGGCGGGGTGCGACTGCCGCTGGTACCTGGAGCTGGAGTGGAGCGCGGAGGGGAGGAGCGGCACGGTGCGGATCGGGGACGAGGACGGGCGGCCCTTCCGGACGAGCGGGGTGCGGGGAGGGCCCGTCCACGGGTACGACTCCGCGGGTCGGACCTGGATCACAGTCGAGGAGTCTGGACAGGGCGGGTGACCGCTGGGTAACTTCGAACCCGACAGACTGAGCAAGCGCTTAGACAACTGGGCTCGCACACCGGAGGAGTCACACCGTGCGCCGTACCGTATTCGACGAGGACCACGAGGCGTTCCGGGAGACCATCCGGGCCTTCATCGAGGCCGAGGTCGTTCCCGTCTACGACGAGTGGTTCGCGGCCGGCCAGGCGCCGCGCGACTTCTACTACAAGCTCGGCGAGCTGGGCGTCTTCGGCATCAACGTGCCGGAGGAGTTCGGCGGCGCCGGTCTCGACACCCACAAGTTCGAGGCCGTCCTCTACGAGGAGACCTCCCGCGCGGGCGTCGCCTTCGGCGGCTCCGGCGTGCACGTGCTGCTGGCCCTGCCGTACATCAAGATGCTCGCCACCGGCGACCAGAAGAAGCGCTACCTGCCGAAGTTCGTCACCGGCGAGGAGATGTGGGCCCTCGCGATGACCGAGCCGGGCACCGGCTCCGACGTCGCGGGCATGAAGACCACCGCCAAGCTCTCCGAGGACGGCACCCACTACGTCCTCAACGGCGCCAAGACCTTCATCACCGGCGGCGTCCACGCCGACCGCGTGATCGTCTGCGCCCGCACCTCCGCCCCGACGGCCGAGGACCGCCGCTTCGGCATCTCCCTCTTCGCCGTCGACACCAAGTCCGAGGGCTACTCCATCGGCCGCAAGCTCGACAAGCTCGGCCTGCGCACCTCCGACACCGCCGAGCTCGCCTTCGTCGACGTCAAGGTCCCGGTCGAGGACCTGCTCGGCGAGGAGGGCAAGGGCTTCTCCTACCTCGGCCACAACCTCGCCTCCGAGCGCTGGGGCATCGCCTTCGGCGCCTACGCCCAGGCCAAGGCCGCCGTCCGCTTCGCCCAGCAGTACGTCACGGACCGCACGGTCTTCGGCCAGCCGGTCGCCTCCTTCCAGAACACCAAGTTCGAGCTGGCCGCCTGCCAGGCCGAGGTCGACGCCGCCGAGGCCGTCGCCGACCGCGCCCTGGAGGCCCTGGACGCGCACGAGCTGACCCCGGCCGAGGCCGCCTCCGCCAAGCTCTTCTGCACCGAGGTCGCGCACCGCGTCATCGACCGCTGCCTCCAGCTGCACGGCGGCTACGGCTACATGAACGAGTACCCGATCGCCCGCCTGTACGCCGACAACCGCGTCAACCGCATCTACGGCGGCACCAGCGAGATCATGAAGTCGATCATCGCCAAGTCGATGGGCCTGTAAGTGCCCGAAGCGCACTCGGCACTGGATGACCTGCTCGCCCTGCTCGACCTGGAGCGGATCGAGCAGGACATCTTCCGGGGACAGTCCCGGTCCGCGATCGTCCCCCGCGTCTTCGGCGGCCAGGTGGCCGCCCAGGCGCTGGTGGCCGCGGGCCGGACGGTCCCCGGCGACCGTCTCGCCCACTCCCTGCACGCCTACTTCCTCGTGCCGGGAGACCCGGGGGCGCCGATCGTCTACGAGGTCGACCGGATCCGGGACGGCCGCTCCTTCACCACCCGCCGGGTGGTGGCCATCCAGCACGGGCAGCCGATCTTCCACCTCTCCGCGTCCTTCCAGTCGTACGAGGAAGGGCTCGACCACCAGGCGGAGATGCCGGCCGCGCCCGACCCGGAGTCGCTGCCGACCGCCGAGGAGATGCTCCCCCGGCACCTGCCCGAGAGCGTCGCCCGCCGGCTCGTCGAGGCCCGCGCGGCGGTCGACCTGCGGTACGGCGAGACCCCGCCGTGGGGCTCCGTCGGCGAACCGCGCGAACCGCGCTCGCAGGTGTGGTTCCGCACCAACGGCAAGCTCGCGGACGACCCTCTGCTGCACGTCGTGCTCGCCACGTACGTCTCCGACATGACGCTGCTCGACTCGGTGCTGCTCGCCCACGGGCGGGGCGGCTGGGCCGTCGGGGACGTGGTCGGCGCCTCGCTCGACCACGCCATGTGGTTCCACCGGCCGTTCCGGGCCGACGAATGGCTCCTCTACGACCAGGAGTCGCCGTCCTCCTCCGGCGGACGCGGCCTCGGCCAGGCCAGGATCTGGACCCGGGACGGGCGCCTGGCGATCTCCGTCATCCAGGAGGGTGTCGTTCGCGTCCCGCGCCGATGACCGGACATACCGTCCGATTCATGGCGGAGAACGGCGGGAACGGCGGCAACGGCGAGAGCACCTTCACGGTGATCGTGGCGGCGGGCGCGAACCTCGGGATCGCGGTCGCCAAGGCCGTCGCGGGCGTCATCAGCGGATCGAGCGCGATGCTGTCGGAGGCCGCCCACTCGGTCGCCGACACGGTCACCGAGGTCATGCTGCTCACCGCGCTCAAGCGGAGCGAGAAGCCCGCCGACGAGGACCATCCGGTCGGATACGCGGGCGAGCGGTACGTGTGGGCGATGCTCGCCGCCGTCGCCACCTTCGTCGGCGGCGCGGTCTTCTCGGTCTACGACGGCATCCACACCCTCACCCACGGCGAGGAGCTCGGCGACCCGCTCGTCTCGTACGTCGTGCTCGCCGTCTCCTTCCTCCTGGAGGCCTTCTCCCTGCGGACCGGCGTCAAGCAGGTCAAGGCGGAGGCGGAACGGATGCGGGCGCCGTTCGCGCAGTACCTGCGGCTCACGCCCGACACCACCGTCAAGGCCGTGGTGTTCGAGGACTCGGCCGCCCTCGCCGGCCTGATGCTCGCCGCCGGCGGCCTCCTCGGCGGCCAGATCACCGGCTCCGGCGTCTGGGACGGCGTCGCCTCGATCCTCATCGGCTGCCTGCTCGTGTACGTCGCCTGGGTCCTCGGCCACGCCAACGCCCAGCTCCTCATCGGCCGCCCGCTGCCCCGCCCCATGCGGGCGGAGGTGCGGGAGGAGCTGCTCGGCGTCGCGCACGTGGTGGACGTCCTGGACCTGATCACCCTGATCCAGGGGCCTGGCGAGGTCCTGATCGCCGCGAAGGTCGACTTCCGGGACGTGGTGACGGCGGCGGAGGTGGAGCGGGCCTGCGAACAGGCGGAGGCGCGCCTGCGCGCCCGCTTCCCCTCGGTGCGGCGGGTCTACCTGGACCCGACCCCGGGCCCGTCGTCCTAGCCGAGCAGTCCGGCGGCGTTCAGCAGGTAGGCGGTCAGCGGCTCGTAGAAGCGCGGGTCCACGACGTGGTCGTCGAGCGGGACGGTCACCTTCATCGTGCCCTCGGCCTCGGCGAGGAAGAGCGCGGGGTCGTTGCAGTCCGCGTAGCCGACGGAGTCGATGCCGCGCTGCGCGGCGCGGCCGGCCCAGCCGTGGTCGGCGACGACGAGGTCCGGCGCGGCCTCGCCGAGCAGGGCGAGGCCGTCGAGGATCGCGTTCATCGGCTCCGGCGAGTGGGTGTGCCAGAGGCTGGCGCCGCGTTCGAACACGGCGACGTCCGCGAACTGCACGACGTACCCCTCGTCGGCGACCAGCCCGCCCGGGATCCGCACGATGTCGCAGCCCTGCGCGCGGAGCGCGGCGGCGACGCGGCTGTGCGCGTCGATCAGCGCGCCGGGGTGCCCGGTCGCGAACAGCACGCGCTGCCGGGCGGCGGCGGCCTCCTTCAGCCGGACGGCCATCCGGTCCAGGGCGTCGACGGTCAGCTCGGGGTCGATGGTGTCCTGCCCGGCCCGGTGCGCCGGGTCGTCGACGACGCCGCACCGCTCGGCCATCACGGCCAGCACGTCCTGCTCGTCCGTCCACCGGTTCCCGAGCTCGATCCCGAGCCAGTAGTGCCGGTCGCCGTTGGCGAGCTTGCGGTAGTGGTCCAGGTTGTTCTCGCGGGGCGTGGCCACGTCTCCCGCGATGCGGCTGCGGAGAAGGTGCTCGACGAGGGCGTCACGACTGAGTATCGGCATGCCCGCCATTCTGCCGCTCCCGCGGCCCGCGTCGAGGCTCCCGCCGCCCCTTGGGCACGCGTCCCGCCGCGGCGGGACGCGTGCCCACGACGGAACGGCGGGGCCGCTACCGCGGCAGGGCGGAGAGGGCGCCGTGGGCGAGGGTCCTCAGGAGGTGCTCCAGGGCGGGGCGGCTCAGGGGGGTGCCCAGGTGGGGGGTGGAGTTCAGGAGGCCGAAGACCGCGTGGACCGCGACCCGCACCTCCGGCTCCCCCGCCGCGGGGTGCAGCGCGCGCACCACGTCCACCCACAGTTCGACGTACTGCCGCTGGAGCTGCCGCACGCGCTTGCGGTCCTCGTCCTTGAGGCGGTCGAGTTCGCGGTCGTGGAGGGTGATGAGGGGGCGGTCGTCGAGGGCGAAGTCGATGTGGCCGTCGATGAGGGAGGCGAGGAGCGCCGCCGGATCGTCGGGCGACTCGGCGGTCCGCAGTCGCCCGCCCGCCAGGAGCCGCTCGCTGATGCCGACCAGCAGCTCCGCGAGCATCGCGTCCTTGCCGGGGAAGTGCCGGTAGAGGCCGGGGCCGCTGATGCCGACCGCGGCTCCTATCTCGTCGACGCCCACCCCGTGGAACCCGCGCGCGGCGAAGAGGCGGGCGGCCTCCTTGAGGATCTGCTCGCGGCGGGTCGGCGCGTCCATCCGCGTCGGGCTCGTGGTCATGCCCTCCATCCTAGACAATGCGGTTAGCGGTCGTTAACCTGAACCCCGTACGTTAACGCTCATTAACCGAACAAGGGAGATCGGTCGATGCAGCAGGCACCTGTGCTGTCGAGCGCGGCGGATCCCGCCTCGGCGGCCTGGCGGGCCAACGAGGCGGCGCACCAGGAGCTCTCCGAGACGCTCCGCGCCAAGCTGGCCGAGGCCGCGCTCGGAGGCGGTGAGAAGTCCCGCGCCCGGCACACCGCGCGCGGGAAGCTGCTGCCGCGCGACCGGGTGGACACCCTCCTGGACCCGGGCTCGCCGTTCCTGGAGCTGGCGCCGCTCGCGGCGAACGGCATGTACGGCGACCAGGCCCCGGCCGCCGGCGTGATCGCGGGCGTCGGCCGGGTCAGCGGCCGCGAGTGCGTGATCGTCGCCAACGACGCGACGGTCAAGGGCGGCACCTACTACCCGATGACGGTGAAGAAGCACCTGCGGGCCCAGGAGGTGGCGCTCGACAACCGCCTCCCCTGCCTCTACCTCGTCGACTCCGGCGGCGCCTTCCTGCCGATGCAGGACGAGGTCTTCCCGGACCGCGAGCACTTCGGCCGCATCTTCTACAACCAGGCCCGCATGTCCGGCGCCGGCATCCCGCAGATCGCGGCCGTCATGGGCTCCTGCACGGCCGGCGGCGCGTACGTCCCGGCGATGAGCGACGAGGCGGTGATCGTCCGGAACCAGGGGACGATCTTCCTCGGCGGCCCGCCGCTGGTGAAGGCGGCGACCGGCGAGGTCGTCACGGCGGAGGAGCTGGGCGGCGGCGAGGTCCACTCGCGGATCTCCGGCGTCACCGACCACCTCGCGGAGGACGACGCCCACGCGCTGCGGATCGTCCGGAACATCGTGGCGACCCTCCCCGAGCGGGGCCCGCTGCCGTGGAAGGTCGAGCCGACCGAGGAGCCGAAGGTCGACCCGTACGGGCTGTACGGCGCCGTCCCGGTCGACTCCCGCACGCCGTACGACGTGCGCGAGGTGATCGCCCGGGTGGTGGACGGCTCCCGCTTCCAGGAGTTCAAGTCCGAGTACGGCCAGACCCTGGTCACCGGCTTCGCCCGGATCCACGGCCACCCGGTCGGCATCGTCGCCAACAACGGCATCCTGTTCGCCGAGTCCGCCCAGAAGGGCGCGCACTTCATCGAGCTGTGCGACCAGCGCGGGATCCCGCTCGTCTTCCTCCAGAACATCACCGGCTTCATGGTCGGCAAGGCGTACGAGCACGGCGGCATCGCCAAGCACGGCGCCAAGATGGTCACCGCCGTCGCCACCACGCGCGTGCCGAAGCTGACGGTCGTCGTCGGCGGCTCCTTCGGCGCCGGCAACTACTCGATGTGCGGCCGGGCCTACTCCCCCCGCTTCCTGTGGATGTGGCCGAACGCCAAGATCTCCGTCATGGGCGGCGAGCAGGCCGCCTCGGTCCTCGCCACGGTCAAGCGCGACCAGCTCGGGGACGCCTGGAGCGCCGGGGAGGAAGAGGCCTTCAAGGCGCCGATCCGCGAGCAGTACGAGACGCAGGGCAGCGCCTACTACGCGACCGCCCGCCTCTGGGACGACGGCGTGATCGACCCGCTGGAGACCCGGCAGGTGCTGGGTCTCGCGCTGACCGCCTGTGCCAACGCGCCCCTGGGTGACCCCCAGTTCGGCGTCTTCCGGATGTGAGGACCCTGACGATGCAGCAGATGTTCGACACCGTCCTCGTCGCCAACCGGGGCGAGATCGCGGTCCGCGTCATCCGCACCCTGCGGGCGCTCGGCGTCCGCTCGGTGGCGGTGTACAGCGACGCCGACGCCGACGCCCGGCACGTGCGGGAGGCCGACACGGCGGTACGGATCGGGCCCCCCGCGGCCTCGGAGTCGTACCTCTCCGTCCCCGCCCTGCTGGACGCCGCCCGCCGCACCGGCGCGCAGGCCGTCCACCCGGGCTACGGCTTCCTCGCGGAGAACGCGGCCTTCGCACGCGCCTGCGCGGAGGCGGGCCTCGTCTTCATCGGGCCCTCCGCCGAGGCCATCGCCCTCATGGGCGACAAGATCCGGGCCAAGGAGACCGTGAAGGCGGCCGGCGTGCCGGTCGTGCCCGGCGCCGCCGACCCGGAGATCGCCTCCGCCGCGCGGGAGCTGGGCGCGCCCGTCCTGCTGAAGCCCAGCGCGGGCGGCGGCGGCAAGGGCATGCGCCTGGTGCGGGACCTGACGGTGCTGGAAGAGGAGATCGCGGCGGCCCGCCGGGAGGCGCGGGCCTCCTTCGGCGACGACACGCTCCTGGTGGAGCGGTGGATCGACCGGCCCCGGCACATCGAGATCCAGGTCCTGGCGGACACGCACGGGAACGTGGTGCACCTCGGCGAGCGCGAGTGCTCGCTCCAGCGCCGCCACCAGAAGATCATCGAGGAGGCGCCGAGCGTCCTCCTCGACGAGGCGACCCGGGCGGCGATGGGCGCGGCGGCCGTGGAGGCGGCCCGGTCCTGCGGCTATGTCGGCGCGGGCACGGTCGAGTTCATCGTCCCGGGCGGGGACCCGTCCGCGTACTACTTCATGGAGATGAACACCCGTCTCCAGGTCGAGCACCCGGTCACGGAGCTGATCACCGGCCTCGACCTGGTCGAGTGGCAGCTGCGGGTGGCGGCCGGCGAGCCGCTCTCCTTCGGCCAGGACGACGTCCGGCTCGACGGCTGGGCGGTCGAGGCGCGGATCTGCGCCGAGGACCCGGCGCGCGGCTTCCTGCCGTCCGGCGGCACGGTCCTGGCGCTGCACGAGCCGGCGGGCGACGGGGTGCGCACCGACTCCGGCCTCCTCGAAGGCTCCGAGGTCTCGTCCCTCTACGACCCGATGCTGTCGAAGGTCATCGTCCACGCGAAGGACCGCCCGACGGCCCTGCGCAAGCTCCGCGCGGCCCTGGCGGAGCTCACGACCCTCGGCGTCCCGACCAACGCGGGCTTCCTGCGGAGGCTCCTCGCCCACCCGGACGTGGTGTCGGGCGCGATGGACACGGGCCTGGTCGAGCGGGACGCGGAGTCCCTGGTCCCGGACGGCCTCCCCGACGAGGTGTACGCGGCCGCCGCCGCCGTCCGGCGGGCGGAGCTGGCGCCGGAGCCCCGGGACGGCTGGACGGACCCGTTCGACGTGCCGAGCGGCTGGCGTCTCGGCGGCACGCCGAAGCCGCTCGTCTTCCCCCTCCGGGCGGCGGGACTCGAACCCGTCACGGTCGCGGCGCCCGGCGGCGCGCGCGTGACGGACCGTTCGGTCACCGTCACCGTCGACGGCGTCACCCACACCTTCCGCCGGGCCGGCGCCTGGCTGGGCCGGGACGGGGACTCCTGGCACGTCATGGACCACGACCCGGTGGCCGCCGCGCTCTCCGGCGCGCGGCACGGCGGGGCGGACACGCTCGCCGCGCCGATGCCGGGCACCGTCACCGTCGTGAAGGTGGCGGTCGGGGACGAGGTGGAGGCCGGGCAGAGCCTGCTCGTCGTCGAGGCCATGAAGATGGAGCACGTCATCTCGGCCCCGCATGCCGGCACCGTCACCGAGCTGGACGTCACGCCCGGCACGACCGTCGCCATGGACCAGGTCCTGGCCGTCGTCACCCCCCGCGAGGAGGCAGCGGAATGACCCCTCCCACGCCCCTGCCGATGACCGTCCCCGACCCGTCCCTGCCCTCCCGGGTCCGGATCCACGAGGTGGGGCCCCGGGACGGGCTGCAGAACGAGAAGACGGCCGTCCCGACCGGGGTGAAGGCGGAGTTCGTCCGGCGGCTCGCCGCCGCCGGGCTCTCCACCGTCGAGGCGACCAGCTTCGTGCACCCGAAGTGGGTGCCCCAACTGGCCGACGCCGAGGAGCTGTTCCCGCTCGTCCGGGAGCTTCCCGTCCGCCTCCCGGTCCTCGTGCCGAACGAGCGCGGCCTCGACCGGGCGCTCGCGCTCGGCGCCCGCGAGGTCGCCGTCTTCGCCTCCGCCACCGAGTCCTTCGCCAAGGCCAACCTCAACCGGACGGTCGACGAGGCGCTCGCCATGTTCGAGCCGGTCGTCATCCGGGCCATAGAGGCGGGCCTGAAGGTCCGCGGCTATCTGTCGATGTGCTTCGGCGACCCGTGGGAGGGCGCCGTCCCGGTCGAGCAGACTGTCCGCGTCACCAAGGCGCTCGCCGAGATGGGCTGCGACGAGCTGAGCCTCGGCGACACCATCGGCGTCGCCACCCCGGGCCACGTCGGCGCCCTGCTGACCGGCCTGACCGAGGTCGGCGTGCCGGTCTCCCGGATCGCCGTGCACTTCCACGACACCTACGGGCAGGCCCTGTCGAACACGCTGGCCGCGCTGCGGCACGGCGTGACGACCGTGGACGCCTCCGCGGGCGGCCTCGGCGGCTGCCCGTACGCCAAGTCCGCCACCGGCAACCTCGCCACCGAGGACCTGGTGTGGATGCTCGACGGCCTCGGCATCGAGACCGGGGTCGACCTGGCCGCCCTCACCGCCACGAGCGTGTGGATGGCCGAACAGCTGGGCCGCCCGAGCCCGTCCCGTACCGTCCGCGCCCTCTCCCACAAGGAGTGACGAAAGACATGTCCCTCGACCACCGGCTCTCCGACGAGCACGAGGAACTGCGCCGCACCGTCGAGCAGTTCGCCCACGACGTGGTGGCGCCGAAGATCGGCGACTACTACGAGCGGCACGAGTTCCCGTACGAGATCGTCGCCGAGATGGGCCGCATGGGCCTCTTCGGCCTGCCGTTCCCGGAGGAGTACGGCGGCATGGGCGGCGACTACCTCGCCCTCGGCATCGCCCTGGAGGAACTGGCCCGGGTCGACTCCTCCGTCGCCATCACCCTGGAGGCGGGCGTCTCGCTGGGCGCCATGCCGCTCCACCTCTTCGGCACCGAGGAGCAGAAGCGCGCCTGGCTGCCGAAGCTCTGCGCCGGCGAGATGCTCGGCGCCTTCGGCCTGACCGAGCCGGGCGCGGGCTCGGACGCGGGCGGCACCCGCACGACGGCGGTCCGCGACGGCGACCACTGGGTCATCAACGGCTCGAAGTGCTTCATCACCAACTCCGGGACGGACATCACCGGTCTGGTGACGGTCACGGCGGTCACCGGCCGCAAGCCCGACGGCCGCCCGCTGATCTCCTCGATCATCGTCCCGTCCGGCACCCCCGGCTTCACCGTGGCCGCCCCCTACTCCAAGGTGGGCTGGAACGCGTCGGACACCCGCGAGCTCTCCTTCGACGACGTCCGCGTGCCGGTGGAGAACCTCCTGGGCGAGGAGGGCCGCGGCTACGCCCAGTTCCTCCGCATCCTCGACGAGGGCCGCGTCGCCATCGCCGCGCTGGCCACGGGCCTCGCGCAGGGCTGTGTCGACGAGTCGGTGAAGTACGCGAAGGAACGTCACGCCTTCGGCCGCCCGATCGGCGACAACCAGGCCATCCAGTTCAAGATCGCCGACATGGAGACGCGGGCCCACATGGCCCGCATCGGCTGGCGCGACGCCGCCTCCCGCCTGGTCCTGGGCGAGCCCTTCAAGAAGGAGGCGGCCATCGCCAAGCTGTACTCCTCCACGGTCGCCGTCGACAACGCCCGCGAGGCCACCCAGATCCACGGCGGCTACGGCTTCATGAACGAGTACCCGGTGGCCCGCATGTGGCGCGACTCCAAGATCCTGGAGATCGGCGAGGGCACCAGCGAGGTCCAGCGCATGCTGATCGCCCGCGAACTGGGCTTCGCCTCCTAGTGACCTGAGTCGGAGATTCGTCGTTAGTTGGGCATGAGTCGTCCGGGTCCGAAGATTCCGCCGTTGTCTGTCACTGATGCCCAGAGGGC